>JAGLIN010000153.1 GCA_023142975.1 Candidatus Parcubacteria bacterium | reverse complement strand
CGCTTTTCCGCCCCCCGTCCGCCTGCCTCTTTTTCGCTTCCGCCCCCACCTGCCAGCCCCCGCAAATCCGCGCGCTCCTTCCACCTGTAATCGGGAAAACAGTCGCGCGCTCCAGTTAGTTGTAAGCGAAAATTTTATTTGCTTGGGCTAATGAAATCTTGCTCAATTCGGAAATCTTGAAAGCAATAAGCCAGTGGAGCTCAACCCTCCGCTCCGACCGCCTCCGCCTCTTTCCGCTCCGATGAATTTTCAACGCTCAAGGTTCGTTGGACGACGACGGACGACTGGACGGACGAGTAAAACATGTTGTGTTCTTGTAATTGGATAGAAAATTTTGCAAGCCATCCAGCGCTTTAATTCCGTTAGATAGTTTAGTTTCTTTGATTGCGCAATTTTTTCATTTTTCCTCGCTTTTCATTTTTCGCACAATTAAAATTTTCAAAGAGCATTCGATCGTAACGATCTTAGTAACGATCGTTTCTAAAGTTAAGAAAGTTTTTAGCGTAGATAGTATATAGTATAGATAGATGTATAGTATAGATAGTCTATCTTTTCTTTCTTTGCTTCTTTCTTTCTTTTTTAATTTTATGCTAAAACATTTTTTTGGGAATAAGCAGTTGATGAATATCAACTGCTTATTCCTCAGTACAAGAAAAAAGGACAAAGTTATTTTCTGAAGAATTTTTAATCTTTAGAAAAATATTTTAGTATTTCATTCAAGCTATACGAAATAGATGACAACTCTGCAAATCGACACTCAAATCCTTTTTTACTCGCTCGGTAAATTTTACATTGCGGAGTGCAAGCGACTTGGTATTTTGCGTTGCTCATAAACGGGCAAAGCTTTTCGTTTATCGTCTGGCATTTAAAACTACCTTCTTTTTCATTCTCTGTCCTATCTTTCTTTACCCTTTTTTTTATTTTCCCCATTCCTTTGTTAAAATCAATTTTATCCATAAATTTAATTTAATAAATTAATAAAATATATAAAAAAACAAAGTGATCAAAATTATTGATTAATTTTTTCAATCGCTTTGCGCAAATTTGCTTTTGCTATTTTTATGACTTCTATCAGCTTCTTAAAATCCTCTGTCGCTTGAATAGCTCGATACGGCGCATTGTTGAGATAGTCTTCGGACAAAGATATCAAATCAGAAAAGAAGCCGTCCGTATGCCACGCTATTCGTTTATTTCTGGTTTCGATTTTATATTGGAGCATAAAGTTTTCAGCAATGATTTTTATTCTGGCGTTTTCGTTAATGATAATTATCTTTTTCATACTATTTATTTTTAATGATTAAATTCTTTTTATTTTTTTTATCAAAAGTTTTCAAAGCCGCTAAACCCAATCTTGCGAAAGATTCAAGATAGAGTTCTGCTTGATCTTCGGACACAAATTTCCCAGATCTTTTTGAAATGACTTCTTGGCATTGTTGGATTAATTGTTTTGAAAATTTTTGCATTGATTTAATTAATACTATCGACAGATCTATCTAAATTATAAAGCATAAAAAACCCCGCTTTAAAATGTGAGGTTTCCCGTGAGGTTTTTATTTTTAGACATAAAAAATCCCCTTT
>JAGLIN010000152.1 GCA_023142975.1 Candidatus Parcubacteria bacterium | reverse complement strand
TAATTTATTTTAAAAAAACGGAGATAATTTTTATACTTAACAAAAACATATGAGTGTAGTACAAATAGATTCAACAATATTTAATCATGATGCGCAAAGCTCGGGCTTTTCTCCAGATACCCATGTAGATTTATGTATTAATTTTAAGAAATTAATTTCTCAAAAAGGCGGGAATTATATATTGGAAGGAATAAGAGGAACGGGAAAAACGCATATTTTAAAAATGATAATCACAGAAGCATCAAATAGTTTAAATGAAACTAGGATTATCCCCGCATATGTTACTGTTGCAAGCGCGCCGCAATTGACCAAAAAGGATCCTAAATATTTTAGAGTCTTTTTATACATCAGTATTATCAAATATGTAATGAAATTTATTAACGATAATAAAGAAAAATTTATAAACGAAGCTGAGGCCGGAATGGTTAAAAAATTAGTAAACTTATTTGGAATAAGCGAGGAGGCTACTCTTGAAAAAAATATAAAAAAAATATTATTACTTGCAAATAACATCATAAGCGACTTATATGACAACCCGGATAAAATTATAACAAGGGTACGTAAAAAATCTAATTTTGAAAGCGGCGCTGGGATAAATGTGCCGCCTCTGTCTGCAACAGTAAAAATGGAAGATATTTCTGAGGATGAAAAAATTAAAGAATACACTACTCAAAAACTATCCGATATCTACGGAATTGATATCCTGATATCATTTTTAAAAACTGTAAAAAAATTACTAAGCTTAAATTATATTTACATACTATTGGATGAGTGCTCAGAATCAACAAAAGAAATGCAAATCGAAATTTTTCGACTCTGCAAACAAATAAGGGGATCTGCAAGTGGGGGCAAAGACCTAAGTAAACCTGATATCGTATTTATTGCTGCTGTTTATCCTCCACACAGCACATATTATCCCGCAACAACTCGAGGGGACGATTTTAATTTTCAGCCTGGACATGATTGTACATTGGAATATTTAGAATTAGATGAGTTAAACGATGAATACGAGCCATTTTTTAAACAACTAATTGAAAATAGATTGGCAAAGAATACAAAGGCTCAAAAATCAATTAGTGAAGTATTTGAAAATGAAAATTTAATAACGATTGCGGCTTATTGCTCTGGAGGCGTGCCAAGACGATTTTTTGAAATATTAAAACAAGCCTATACACAACTAATTAGAGATTTTGAAAAGAAAAAAACTGAAATTCCAAAAAAAATTGATATAAACTATATAATTTCGGCAGTAGCGCAAGTTGTAGAAGGACCATCTTTATTAATCGACAGCACACTAACCGATCAAGACAACATAATATTGGAAAAAATAATAAAGAGATTTGCTCGGAGAAACAAGGGCATTGAAACTAAGAATAGCGGACTTGATACAAATAAAAAAACACCTATTACGATATATTTTACTACTGCAGCCAGAAGCGCAGGTGAAATAGCAAATTTAATTTCTGTTGGTATTATCCATGACAAAAAAAGAACAAGATCTAGAAAAACAAATCTAGCTGGCTGGAAGGGTTCTGGAATATTATGCTCACTTGATTTTGGGGTTGCTCTACACAGAGGAATTATTCCCAAAGTACCGTCAAGACTATTAGAAGTGTGTACTTCCGATATTCACAAAGCAGCATATAGAGGATTTACATATGTTTTAGACATCGCTCTAGAAGAAGAATCATTAGATTTAGAATATGAAGAAACAAAAGACAATATTCAGGCTCTTGAAGAAAGGATGCGCTATATTGAAGATTTATTTCTTAAAAAAGAATTACCAGAATCTCATTACACAGTAATTTCAGAAAGAACGGAAAATATGCTTGAAACACAGAGAAAGAAAATAGAAAAAATTAATAAAAAACTAGAAAAAAGGCGCAAGCAGACAACTATGGAATTATAAATTTATGCCAAAATCAATAATCTACGTCCGCGTATCATCCAAAGAACAAAA
>JAGLIN010000151.1 GCA_023142975.1 Candidatus Parcubacteria bacterium | reverse complement strand
GAATGTTCGTGCAACAAAGCCATTTTAAATTCAAAATTGATGTCCTATTATGTGAGAAATAAATATTCAGAAACAGCTTTAAGAGGTGGCTTTATTGAACTGAGAGTTTTTCAAGTAGCAAAATTGCCTATTTTAAAAGTTTCTAAAAACAAGCAGAAAATCATCGTAGCTTTAATTGATAGAATGTTAAATCTCAACAAACAACTCCAATCAACCCCCGAAAATTCTGATAAGTGGAATGGGATTAAGAAAGAGATCGGGAAAGTTGATGGGGATATTGATGAGAGGGTTTTTGGGTTGTATGGATTAGGGAAGGAGGAGATTGGGATAATTAAAGATAATAAAAATGATTAAAGAATATAAATATTTATCGCAACTACCACACGGGGATGATTTTCTATCTGTTCCTATTTCGGGATTATTTACTGAATTATCAGATAAATCTAAAATATTTGACAGTTGTAAAAAGCCTTTTGACATAACAATAGAGCCAAAGCATTTAAAAGCCGGTTCAAGAATTGCAGATTGTACCGGTTATTTAGCCACTATATCTCATCGCCTGATTAATGATTCTTCGGATGAATTATTTATGAGTAAACATTTAGACTGGGAATCTCTCATAAACTATTCACAAATAATGCTTGATTCATTTTCAATTCTTACTCCGCTATTTTATGGATTACAGGAAAAATATCATAGGAAAAACGGGAAAACAGACATGGCATATCCAGTCAATTCTTTTAATAATCTTAAAGAATGGTTTGAACATTACTCTTTAGATGACGAATTGACAAAAAATATATACTAGCGAATGAGAAAAATGGTTGGTATAAATTATTAAATATAGATAGAATAAAATTTATTCATAGAAATATAACGCCTTCTATTATATCAAAAAAACTTGCAAAAGATCTTGGTTGGAGTATGGAAGGAGATAAAATATTAAAATTACAAGACGATAAACAAAGACAAATGCAATCATTTGATACGATAGAAAAAGAAACAAAAGACCTTCTTAAGAATTTATTTGATTTTCTTACTTTTAGTAATTTTTTCTTTGCTACAAAATTAGAAGAAAGAAATATTTTTATATCGAAAAACAATCAATTTAAATATGGATTAAACGGAAGTATTTTAAAATGGTTTAATGGGATTATTTTTTAATTTAATTCTTCAACTTCCTAAAATTAAGAATCATGACAAGCATTTCAATTATTGGTCTCGCATTAAATCTTTTTGGAACAATTATTATAATTATTCCCGTATTGTGTGTAAAAGAATGGCTTAATGATAAAGAGATTATTGAAGATGGGAAAAATAAAAAAGGCGAACCTTGGGCTATAACTAAAGGTAGAAAAAATATTAGATATGTTTCTTTAACAGGACTTATATTAATAGCTTTAGGTTTTGTGTTTCAGATTATTTCTATTATATGTTCATCATGATTTCTAAACTTATAAACAACCTGCAAAAAAGACCCCACAGCCCTGTGGGACTATGGAGCCAGCGATAAATGTAAAAATCAAATTCTAAAAAAACATGCGTGTCGTAGGGGTTGACCTGTGTGTCAACCCTGAATACGGGGTAAAATAAAATTCATCGCATATCATGGGCGAACACACAGGTTCGCCCCTACGACGGATGCACGGGGTAAAATAAAATTCATTCCATATTCAGGGCAGGCACACAGACCTGCCCCTACGACGATTCCAGCAAATCAACATTCCACAAATCATCCAATGGCTGAAAACAATGACGACAAACGAATATATCAGAAATGTGAAACGAAATAATTGGGAACCGTTTGATCAAAAAATATGGCAGCGAAATTATTACGATCGTATCATCCGCAATGAAAAAGAATTGGACAAAATCAGAAAATACATTTTTGAAAATCCGTTGAAATGGGAATTAGATAGGAATAATCCTGAGAATTTGTTTATGTAGAATGTTAGAATAAATTATTATTGACTTATCTAAGCGTAAAAGCTATTATGAAAGTAGGACTATAATAGCTTTTATTTTTTATTTAAATCAAAATGACAGATATAATAAACTTTATGAATCAAAATCAAGAAACAGTTCTAATTTTAACAGGCGTTATTTTGCTTGTTTTCTTTATGTGGAACATTTGTCTTAGCTATAATTTATCAAAAATCAAAAGAAGAACACGCAGTTTTTTCGCAAGTAGTGAAGCAAAGGATCTGGAGGGAATAATTTATAAACAAATAAAAAAAACGAATAAAATTGATTGCGCGATTAAAAAGATAGTTGAAGACAATAAAAAAATCAAAGGTAATTTGTCAGAATGCGTCCAAAAAGTCGGCGTTGTGAGATTTAATCCCTTTGGCGATGTCGGCGGAAATCAAAGCTTTGTCATCGCTCTTCTTGACAATTCTTTAAACGGTGTTATTATACAAGGTCTTTATTCAAGAGACGGGATAAGAGTTTATTCCAAAGAAATTAAAGAAGGCAAATCGGAATATGCGTTAGGGAAAGAGGAAGAGGAAGCAATAAAAATCGCGGATGAGAAATAGAAATATTAAATAATATTAAATAATAATTCTACAACAATGCCAGAAGAAAGTAAAAACAAAAAAGAAGAAAAGACTGTCCTTGAGGTTCCAGAAAATATAATTGTGAAAGATTTGGCGGAAAAAATGGATATCAAGACGACTGATCTTATAGCAAAACTTATTGAGAATAAAATATTCGCCAATATTAATGAGGTTTTGGATTTTGATACCGCTGAAATTGTTGCGGATGATTTTGGGTTTGAGCTCAAAAAAATAAAATCAGAAGCGCAAAAAAGAAAACAACAAATTAAGAAAAATCTTGGTCCGGGAGCAAAAAAAAGACCGCCAGTTGTTGTTGTGATGGGACATGTTGACCACGGAAAAACTACTTTGCTTGATAAAATTTTAAAAACTAATATAACAGCTGGAGAATCTGGCGGAATTACCCAACATTTTAGCGCTTATCAAGTGAAGAAAAAAGGAGAAATAATAACTTTTCTTGATACTCCCGGACATGAAGCGTTTCATTCCATGA
>JAGLIN010000150.1 GCA_023142975.1 Candidatus Parcubacteria bacterium | reverse complement strand
GAATCTGAAATTAATTTTCCGATTATGCGCAGTCCCAAAGGCTATAAAATGGTGGCCTTGCCATTGACAAAAAATGGCAAAGCGAATTTTGACGGTCGCAACGCCAAAACCAAATTTGAAATCATTAAAAAATATATTAATTACACATTGTTAAAAGTAAAAACAGAAACCGGCAGAACCCATCAAGTCAGATGCCATTTTGCTGCCTATGGACACCCTCTTGTCGGCGATGATTTGTACGGAACCAGAAAAACGAAATTAAAAAATAAAAAATTAAATTTAGATTGGATTTTTTTAGTTGCCGATGAATTAGGGTTTACAAATTTAGAAGGCGAAAGAAAAAAATATAAAATTGAGTTGCCAAAAGAATTGGAAAAATTTTTGGAAATAGTTAAATAAAAAAATATGGACAATATTTTTATCATATCAGGTCCTTCAGGCGCGGGGGAAGACAGTGCAATTGACGGATTAAAAAAACATTTTCCTATTGAACGCGTTATTACGACTAGCACAAGAAAGGCGCGCCAAGGCGAATCGCAAGGCAACCCTTATTATTTTATATCTCAAAAGGAATTTCAAAAAAATATTGATAACAACAATTTTTTTGAATATGCGCGAGAATACAATGATAATTACTACGGAGTTACTAAAAAAGAAATTACGCGAGTAATTAATTCCCCTAAAATCGGAATTTGGAAAATTGAATACAAGGGCGTAATTAGCGCCAAAAAACTTTTTCCTAAGATAATCGCGATTTTTTTAAACGCGCCGCTAAAAACACTTGAAAAAAGAATCAGATCCAGAGGCAATATTACTGATGAATATGTAAAAGAAAGATTGAACTATACGCGCGAATGGCTGAAACATAAAGATATTTACGATTATGAAGTCATAAACAAGCAGGGGAAACTGGAAGAAGCCATTAAAAAAATAGCTGATATTATTAATAAGCATAAAACGATAAAAAACAAACCATAAATTATCTCTTCACCGCCTAGGCATGAATGACTGGGCGGTGGCGGAGCAATAACTGTTAAAGTTACAATTCCTCAAGCTCTTTTTCTAATTTCTCTAATTTCTCTTTCTCCAACTCAACAATTTTTCCAGGCGCGCGTTCAATAAAATCTTTATTAGCCAATTTGTTTTTTATAATCTCAATCTGCTTTTCCAAATTGGCTTTTTCTTTTTCAACTCTTGCATTTTCTTTTTCTTTATCAATCGCGCCGATTAAGTAGACGACAACATCACCTGCCACTACTTTAATTTCTCTGGCAATCTCTTTGCCGCTCTTTTTAATTTCCAATTCCTGAATACCGGTGCGCATGCCCTTAATTAAAGCTTCGTTTTTTTGAACCAATTCAACATGCTCGCCGGCATAAATCACGGCCTTAATCTTTTTTGCCGGTTCAATTTTGTTCTCTGCCCGCGCGTTGCGGATTGATTGAATAACTTCTTTAATAATTTCAAAAGTATCAGTATCAGTTTTGTTTGTATTAAAAGCATTATATTCTTTTGCGTCAGGCCACTTTGAAATAATCAAATCTTTTTCCATATTTAATTCTTGCCAAATAACTTCCGTAACAAAAGGAATAAAAGGATGCCAAAGTTTTAATATATTTTTTAAAATATAAAATAAAATTTTTTCCTTTTCTTCATTTTTTTCAAATTTACTAGCTTCTAAATACCAATCAGCAAAAAAATCCAAAGTAGCTACCTGCAAGAGTGTTGCTGCAAGCGAAAATTCATAACGATTTAAAAATTTTGTTACCGACGTAACTTTTGCATCCGTTAATGTGCTAAATTCGGCCAACATCCACCTGTCTACATCGGTTAAATTTTCTAAATTAATTTTTTCATTCGTATTTGATAATTCGCTTGTACTCGCTTGACGGGTGTAATTCGTAATTATATATCTTGAAATATTCCAAATCTTATTCACCATATTCCTAAACCCTGCAATTTTTTCCTCGCTTAAATTCATATCATTTCCAGGAGTGGAACCGATCATCATTGACAGGCGCATCGCGTCGGTGCCGTATTTTTCAATCATGTCCAAAGGCTCAATGCCGTTTCCCTTGGATTTGCTCATCTTTTTTCCCTTGGCATCGCGGATAAGGCCTGTAAAATATAAATTTTTAAAAGGAATTTTTCCAGTTCGGTACAAACTTAAAATTACCATGCGAAAAGCCCAGAAAGACAAATTATCCCGACCCATTATCATTGTGTTGCTGGGATAAAATTCTTTAAAATCAGCGCTATCGGGAAAACCAAGAGCCGTATAAGCCCACTGCCCCGAAGAAAACCAAGTATCAAAAGTATCCGAATCCTGAACCCATTTACCCGCCGTAGCTTCAGCGAAGGAGGATACCTTGTCTTCCGGCTTATTTATTCCAACATAAATATCCGATATCTGATTTCCGATATCCGACTTTTGACATTTATACCACGCCGGAATTCTCGGACCCCACCAAATCTGCCGTGAAATGCACCAATCATGAACATTGTCAATCCAGGAAAACATAACATCTTTAAATCTTTCCGGATAAATTTTTATCTTACCGCTTTCAATCGCTTTGCGCGCTTCTTTTTTTAAAGAAAAGTTCTTATGGTCAACATTAACAAACCATTGTTCTGAAACCAAAGGTTCAATCGCCGTTTTACAACGTTCACACACAGATAAATTATTAACAAAATTCTCTTCACGCTCTATTATTCCTTGTTCTTGCAGTTTTTTCACTATCATTTCCCGTGCCGCTAACACGGTTTTGCCTGAGAATTCTCCAAAGCCTTTATTAATTTTGCCTTCCTCGTTAATCACCTTAATTATTTTCAAATCATTCTCCTGTGCCATCTGCCAGTCAGTTGCTGAATGCGCCGGTGTTACCCCAAGCGCTCCGGTTCCGAATTCCATATCAACATTTCTATCCGCGATAATTTTAATACTCAAGTCAATTCCGCAAAAATCTGCCTGATATTTTTTTCCAATATATTTTTTATACCGTTCGTCTTTGGGGTTAACTGCAACCGCCGTATCACCCAATTTGGTTTCCGCGCGCGTGGTGGCGATTGTAATCGGAAAATTTTTATCGTATCTGAAATAGTATAATTTCGTCTGCTGTTCTTCGTGCTCAACTTCA
>JAGLIN010000015.1 GCA_023142975.1 Candidatus Parcubacteria bacterium | reverse complement strand
GATTTTTGAATAAAGCAAAAGCATACTGGCAGTGGTGGAAAATGGAGGGGCACGAACGCAAATTTAATATTAATCATTTTAGAGTTTTGACAATTACCATTTCGGAAGACAGAAAAAATAATCTTCGCAAAATCACAAAGAAAGCTGACAGCAGGAATGTTGGAAGCGAGATGTTTCTATTCGCTTGCGAGAAAAACTATAATTTAGAAAAGCCGGAGTTAATAATGAAAGATATTTGGCAATCGCCAAAAGACGAAGCTTGGCATCATTTGCCGTAAGCTCAGCCAAGACAGAAGCTGTAAGAAAAAATTCGGGACTAAATCAAAATTCATCGTGAAGTATAAAACGAGTAATTGACAATTACAAAGACAGATTCAAAAGCATGCACGAAATGCTTGAAGAGACTCAGGAAGAAATAGGAAGAGAGAAAAAAAGAGAATCTTAACAGACTCTCTTTTTTTATTTGATTTATTCAGATGCGATTTCTATTTTCTTCATCTTGAAGATTATTATCGCAGGAATAATTATCTTATATAAGGATTATCTGCCGCGATCCAAAAGGTGAAAACAAAAACAAAGACTGATAAAAATACTGTGAAAATAAGGCTTCCTATACGCTTCCAGTCTTTAGAGGTGTATAAAATTATTTTTGATTTTACCAATACAAATTCTATAATGATTATCGCTAATGATATTGTTATAGCGACAAAAGACCAAGTAGTAATTTCTTTATAAGCTATATATTCGTAATTTTTCACAGTAAATAAATTCATCAGATTTAAAAGCAAAGTAAAAACTACAAAAGACAAAACTGTAATTTTTTTTATTTTTAGTATCATAGAAATAAGTTAGTTTTATTAAAATTAACAACCAATAAATTTTTAAGAAAGTTGCAGAGCCTCAGCTATTTAGCTGAAGCTCCATACTCCTTTTTTTAGCAGAACTGCCAGACATTATAGTCTTTAGTGCTGGGGATCCAGCTATCATGATCTATATAAATGTCATTTGCATAATTAAAATTATATACATTTATAACATATCTTGTTGGAATCAGCATTGCTGATTTATCTCCATAGGGCACCCAGTCCCAATTTTGTGCATTTCTTTCCAAAGCTCCAAGAGGAATTAATAGAAAATTTGGATATCCTCCTACTCCTCCGACTTTGGGATGCCAGTTCGGATTGTAGTCCGCATTAAAAACTAAAGCGTGATGTCCAATCCATCTGCCGTCATTTATAATGACAGCACCCTCTGCATGTCTTATGTCAGTTGCCGACGCTGGTATTACTAAAGCACAAAGTAATACTGCCAGTAGCGTTGCCACTACTATTGTTCTTTTGCCTTGCATTTAATTTTTACCTCTTTTTCTTTCTTGTCTCTAAATCATTAATCATCACGACTTGCATCGTTCATTCTTCAGAAACAGTAAAAATTTTCTAATCTTAAAAAACTTCATACTGTTTCTAAAAAATTAAGAGGTGTATTTTTTTGTTTTTGTTTTTTAGTATTTAAAATAATAACACAAAGAAACATGTTTGTCTAACAACAACAATATTTGTTTTAAAGCTTAAAATTTATACCCATTCCCACTATTTTAAACATGTGCTATAACAATACTAACAATAGTAACTCTGCAATTATGAAAAAGTTTCTTACAGCTACCGACATCGCTAAGCTGGAAAATGTTTCTATTCGCTTGCGAGAAAAGCTATAATTTAGAAAAGCCAGAGTTAATAATGAAAGATATTTGGCAATCGCCAAAAGACGAAATTTGGCATCATTTGCCGGAAAGAAAATAAGCAAATGTCCTATAGATTTATGTCCTTTAACCCGCTTTTAACATATGCGTTCTAGAACGCCGACTTAATGTCATCTTTTAATATCTTCCGAAGGAAGATATTTCAACTTTTCGTTTTCCATTTATATCCTTTTACCCTTTAAAAACAAGAGAGAAGGAGGCGAGGGCGTCCCGTCTCGGACGGGACGCCCGAGCCGGCTCCGCAGATAATAAAATAGTAATGAAAATGTAGATAGTCGGGGGTGTTTCAGTGCGAAATTTAACCTTTCAAATTACCTTTCTGCCTTTCGGCAGATATGTCCTTGATTGGTGAATAAGATTTGGTAGAATTATAGAGAAAGTTCGCGAACGCTCAAATTCAGGAGCAGACAATTTCTGTGAAAGCGACCGATACGCGTCGCTGGATCAGGTAGAGTTCTCCACAAAAATCACTTTACTAAAGGTGATTTTTTGTTGGTTTTTTTGAAAATTTTACAAATCCAAATAATCTGATATACTAATAATACTCAAAGTATTGAAAATTAACAAAATAAAAACAAAAAATATGGAAGAGTCAAAACAGAATAAAATTGTTCTTTTACGTCAGATGATTGAAAATGCCGAGAGAAATATTACGGCGGCAAAACAAATTTTATTACAATTAGACGGCGGATTGAAAAAATCAGCAAAAGATTTAGAAATAAGCCAAATTATAGAAGGGACTTTTGATGGAGAGAAAATGATTAGTTTGGAAGGCAAAAGTTATCCAGTGCCAGCAAATTACGCAAGCAAATCAAAATTAGTGGAAGGAGATTTGCTGAAGTTGAGCATAACTGAAGACGGATTGTTTTTGTACAAGCAAATCAGCCCGATTGAGAGAAAAAAAATAATCGGTACTGTTATGAGTGATAATAACGACAAATATTATGTTTTATCGGCAGGGAAGAAATATAAAGTTCTTTTAGCTTCACTCACATATTTTAAAGCAAAAAAAGGTGATGAAATAACTTTAGTTATTCCCAAAGAAAAAGTAAGCGAATGGGCTGCGGTTGAAGCGGTAACGGATAATGCAAAAGAAGACAGTGATGATTTAGGTTCAGAAATAAACAATACGGAAGAAGATGTCCTGCAAAACGATAATGCGGAGGATATAGAACCAGAGAAAACCGAAGATCTTAAAAATGACGAAGTGGAAGATTTAGATGGCAGAAATGAACAAAAAGAAGATTTGGATCAAGGATCAATGGAAGACGAATGGATGCCTGATATTGAAGAAATGAAAAAAGAAGCGTCACTTGACGAAGATAAAGATAATAGAATTGAGGATGATTTTTCTGTATGAAATTCTTAGAAACTATAGTAAGAATTAATTGCAGTAATATTTTTTTATGAATTAAAAAAGATATTGTGAATAATACATTTAGAGTTTTTTAGTAAAGAACGAAAAAATAATTGGTAGTATTGCATCTATTTTAGCAATAATAATGTTTTTTTCGTTGATAGAGATTTTGATTTCAAACATTAAAGGAAATAGCAATATATTTATTCAGCCCTTAGCTACAGCCGTAAATGGTCTTTTTTGGAGTTTGTATGCTTATGGAAAAAAAGATTGGTTTTTATTAATTCCAAATATTTTAGCATTAGTATTAGGCGCAGTAACTACAATGTCTGTATTTATTTAAAATATCAAAATGTCAAAAGTTTTATATAGAAAATATAGGCCGACGAATTTTTCGGAAGTTGTTGGACAGGAGCATATTGTGAAGACGCTTCAGAACGCCGTGAAGCGAGAGAAAATTGCTCATGCTTATTTATTTTCCGGACCGAGGGGAATAGGAAAAACGACAATCGCGAGAATATTGGCCAAAGTCGTAAATTGCAAAAATCCAAAAAGCGGCGAGCCGTGCAATGAATGTGAAAATTGCCTGAATATAAACGAAAATAAATTTTTAGACTTGATAGAAATTGACGCGGCGACGCATACCCAAGTTGATAAAATTAGAGATCTGATAGAAAAAATAAATTTTTCACCGACTTCTGGAAAATACAAAGTGTATATAATTGACGAGGTTCATATGCTCAGCAAAGGGGCTTTTAATGCTTTGCTTAAAACATTAGAAGAGCCGCCAAAGCACGCCATATTTATTTTAGCGACGACGGAAATACACAAAATTCCAGCGACGATAATTTCAAGGTGCCAGCGATTTGATTTTAGGCGGCTTAAAGTTTCTGAAATAAAAGAACGATTGGAGAAGATCGCAAAGCAGGAAAAAGTAAAAGTGGAAAAAGGCGTTTTGGATTTCATTGCCATAAATTCTAACGGAGGACTTCGCGACAGCGAAAGCCTGTTTGGGCAAATATTATCATTGAAGGACAATGACATAACACTAAAGGAAGTTCAAACGATTTTAGCAGTGGCTGATATTTCAGTAGCGGTAAAACTAATTGAATTAATTACCGAAAAAAAGTACAGCGAAGCGATTGATTATATAAATAAAATAACGGATGACGGCTACGACTTAGAACAATTCAATATATTTCTGATAGAATACTGTCGGAAACTAATGCTTATAAAAATTAGTTCGGAAATAAAAGAGAGTTTTTCTTCCGAAATGACTGAGGAGCAAATATCGGAGCTTGAAGCTATGTCGCAAAAAACATCAATCGCGCAACTTCTTGGAATGATTCGGGCGTTTATTAAAAGCAAAGAAGAAATTAAATCTTCAATAATTCAACAGCTTCCCTTGGAACTTGCAATTGCGGAAATTAATATTGCCGATAAAGAATCCTTGACAGATAAGGCAGCTACGAATTATAATGACAAAATCAAAGAACCGATAAAAAAGATTACGGATAGAGTTTCCTCGTCAGTTAAGCAGTCACAGGATTTTATAAAGAAAAGCGTAGGATTTGAGAAGGAAAAAGGGGAAACAAATAACGCAAAAAACAATGGTATTTTAGAAAAAAGCATTAATTTAGACAAAACTGCTCTTGTTGCTTTAGACACAATTAGAAGCGAATGGTGTGAAATTTTAGAGGAAATAAAATCGCACAATCATTCTTTAATGGCATTCCTAAAAACTTGCCAGCCGGTTGAAGTAAAAAAAAATGAAATTATAGTTTCTTGCCAATACTCTTTTCATAAAGATAAATTGAAGAAAATTGAAAACAAGGCAATTATTGAAAAAGTAGCGGGAGAAGTTTTAAAAACGGATGTTCTTATGAAATTCATATCCCAAGACGAAGCGGAAAAAATGGGATACGAAATCAAAGAAACTAAATCCGTGACGGCTAATGACAAGAAAGAAAGAGATGATGTTGTGGATATGGCATTAGATATGTTCGGCGGAAAAGTCGTATAATTTTATCATCATTATATATTCCCCTCTATCATTATATATTCCCCTCTTAAGAGGGATTGGGGTGTGTAAAATAAATTTTCGGGGGTCGTCTAACGGTAGGACGCCTGGTTTTCCTGCCTGCCGACAGGCAGGGGTCCAGATAATCGGGGTTCGATTCCCTGCTTTCAATTTTGTATGAAGATTATATTTTAATTGTATATATGTTTAGTGTTTATATTTTAGTTTCTGAAAACAGAAAAAACTGGAGTTATGTTGGACAAACTGATGATTTAGAAAGAAGAATTAAAGAACATAATTTAGGAAAAGTTAAATCAACCAAAGGAATGCGTCCGTTAAAAATAGTACATACGGAAGAATATAAATATAGAAATGAATCACTAAAGCGCGAAAGTTACTTGAAGTCTGGATATGGCAGAGAAGAAAAGCAAATAATATTAACTCATTCGGGGGTCGTCTAACGGTAGGACGCCTGGTTTTGGTCCAGATAATCGGGGTTCGATTCCCTGCCCCCGAGCAATGTTGCTAAATCGCAATTTTTAGGTGTATTTGCCAGTAGTTGATATGGCATTTTAAA
>JAGLIN010000149.1 GCA_023142975.1 Candidatus Parcubacteria bacterium | reverse complement strand
GAATGTTCGTGCAACAAAGCCATTTAAAAATATAATTAAAATACACCTATGTCTTTCTTAAACAAACTACTTCCACCAAAAACTCAATTAAAAACAAAAGTAGATCCTTCTAAAAAGGCCGCTCTTTTGGAGTCGGAAAAAATATATCAGAAGGGGATGGCTACCGTAAAAGATGTTATTGCTCCAGCGGCTTTTAAGATTGAATCGGATCATGTGATGATTAATAAAAAACTGGCGACAACTTTTTTTGTTTACGCTTATCCAAGATTTTTGCAGACAAATTGGCTTTCTCCGATTATAAATCTGGACACGACTTTTGACATTTCTATGTTTGTTCATCCTCAAAGTACAGCTGAAGTTTTAAGAAATTTGCGAAAAACTATAACTCAAATTCAATCGCAAATTTCTATGAATGAAGAAAAGGGATTGGTTAGGGATCCGATTCTGGAAACCGCTTTTCAGGATGTTGAAAATTTAAGAGATGATTTACAGCAGGGAGTTGAGCATTTTTTTCAGTTTGGCCTTTATATAACAGTATACGGAGATACAAAAGAAGATTTAAGAAAAATTGAAACTCAAATAGAATCAATTTTAGAATCAAAACTTGTTTATATTAAGCCGGCGATTATGCAAATGGAAGACGGATTTAATTCAACGCTTCCGTTTGGAGCTGACAAGCTAATGATCGGAAATAATATGAATACTTCTCCCCTTTCCACCACTTTTCCTTTTGTGTCCAGCGATCTGACTTCCAATCAGGGGATATTGTATGGCATTAATAGACATAACAATAGTTTGGTTTTATTTGACAGATTTTCAATGGAAAACGCGAATATGGTTATTTTTGCTAAATCTGGCGCTGGAAAAAGTTACGCCGTAAAGCTTGAAATTTTGCGAAGTTTGATGATGGATACGGAAGTTATCGTTATTGATCCGGAAGACGAGTACAAGCATCTTTGCGAAACTGTCGGCGGAACTTTTCTGAGAATTTCTCTTTCGTCAAAACATCATATTAATCCATTTGATTTGCCAACTGCCTTAGAAGACGAAACTCCCGCCGATGTTTTGCGGACGGCCATTTCCAATATTTCAGGACTTTTAAAAGTTATGCTTGGAAAAATTTCTACAGAAGAAGATTCAATTTTGGACAGAGCGATTGCTGAAACTTATGCTATTAAAGACATTACTCCGGAAGCGGATTTTAGCAATTTAGAAATGCCGACGATGACGGAGTTGCAGATGGTTTTGGAAAATATGAAGGGCGCGGAAAGTTTGTCTGTCAGAATTAAAAAATTCACTGAAGGAACTTTTGCCGGATTTTTAAATCATAGAACAAACATTAGCGCTGATACGGGGATGATTGTTTTCAACATCAGGGATATGGAAGAAGAACTAAGACCAGTAGCGATGTATTTAATCCTTCATTTCATTTGGACATTGATTAGGACGAAAACAAAAAAGAGAATGATGGTTATTGATGAGGCCTGGTGGATGATGCAACACGAAGACGCCGCTTCGTTTCTTTTTGGAATTGCGAAGAGGTGTCGAAAATATTATTTAGGATTAACGACTATTACGCAAGATGTAACCGATTTTATGGGTTCCAGATTTGGCAAGCCGATTGTGACGAATTCCTCAATCCAGCTCTTGCTTAAACAATCCCCCGCGGCGATTAAAGTTATTGTGGATACATTTTATCTTACGGACGAAGAAAAGTTTTTGCTTTTAGAAAGTAATGTCGGAGAGGGAATTTTTTTCGCCGGCCCAAAACGCGCGGCGATAAAAGTAGTCGCTTCTTATTCCGAGGATCAAATCATAACTTCCGATCCGGCGCAATTGTTGGAAATTGAAAGAGCGAAGAAAGAACTGTCGGAAATCGCGGGAGAATAAAAACGGTGGCTTTTTTAAAATATTGTTTATGGATAATATAAAAAATGATAAAACAGAAAAAGAGACAGAAGAAAAAGTTTCGGAGATGTTAAAAAAGAATATAGAAAAGTTGCTCTTAGATAAAGAAGGGGGAACGCCATCGGAAAGTTTGGGAAAGAAGTGGAGAGAAGTGTTGGCGGGGGGTACTGGAAAAAACGAAGCATCTAAAAAACATTCCAGCGAGCGACGGAAACCTGGTTCAGTATATAACGATTTGAAAGAATTACAGCGTCAAGATAAATTACATCCGCAAGAAAACAGAGAAGCTCAAGTTAAAAAAATTAGAGAGGAATCTCAGCGTAGAGCCGATCAAGCAACAGGAGAGGCATCAAAACAAATAAAAGATTACAAAACAAGAGTAGCGATGAAAGTGGCTGGAAAACAAATAAGCGCGGTAGCTTATGAGATATCTCAAGCAATGGCGAAAGAAACAAATAAAGGAGGAATTCAAGCAGTAGTCCCGATAGTAATGACTTATTTAATTGCTCTTTTGAAAGATCTAATAGATTTTACGGGAGTTGGAGCTATTTTAGGCATTTTAACAGGAATAATTTGTGGCGCAATAATTGCTTTGTTTTGGGTACAAGTAAGTGGAGGATGGAAAGGCGGATATATTCGAAGAAAATTAATAAAGAAAATTATAATCAAAATTGGTTTGGCAGCATTTATTGAAACTTTACCAGGTCCAAATATAATCCCAACATTTATAGTTATGAATTTATGGAGCCACCTTGATTTTAGTAGGAGTATAAAAAAAGCTAAGAGTGATCGTAAAAAATTTGAGAATGATTTGGCAACAAAAAAGAAAGTAAATTGGAAAATAGGAAAGAACTATATTGAAAATTGATTTCAAAATTTGATAATTCATTTCAAAAATGCTATTATTGAGATAGTGAAATTAGTTTATTAAATAAAAATCATGGAAGAAAATAAAAAAGAAATAACAATAGATAAATTAGCGGGGACAGTAGATGGGTTAGTTGTAACAGTAGATAAACTATCTGGAATGATGCAACGGGAATTTACGGTGGTGAAAGAAGATATAGGAAGTATGAAAAGCGAGATGGGAAGTGTAAAAAATGAGGTGGGAAGTATGAAAAGCGAGACGGGAAGTATGAAGAGTGAAATAGGAAATGTAAAGAATAAGATGAACGAGAAATTTGATCAGATTTTGACTGGACAAGATCATATCTTAAATAGATTGGAAAGTTTGGAAACAGACAATACGGTGGGCGCGACGGCTTCTCGAAAACAAGAAGATAAATTAGAAAATCACGAAAAAAGAATTATTATTACAGAGAAGAAACTGGAAATTGGCGCAACAATTTAAAAAATTCATTTTCTAACTTTTTAACTTCGTTCTCTTATGTCAATAAAAAAAACTACTTTTATAACAGTTTTTATCTCGGCGATATTCGTTAGCGCCAGCTTTATGGTCGCGCAAGCGTATGAGCCGTTAGTCAGACTTCCTGGATTGCCAACAGAGGGAACGATTAATTTATCGCAATATGTTGTCGGATTGTATAATTTTTTATTGAGCATTGTGGGGATAGTCGCCGTGATGATGCTGATTATCGGGGGGATGAAATATATAACCGCGGCTGGAAACGCCTCAGTTATAGGTGATGCTAAAGATACAATTTCAAGTGCTATTTTTGGATTATTATTAGCTCTCTTGTCTTGGGTAATCGTGAGCACAATAAACCCTGACGTTTTATTCATAAAAAACCCCGCCTCCAGCCTTGTTGGCGGATACACAGCCGATCACGGCGCGTGCGGTGAATGGGACGGCGCTGTTTGCACTTGTAAAGACGAGAGTGTTCCAACTGCTGCTGTTGCTACTAAAGAAGAATGTAATACTGCTTGTTCGGGTCAGGTTGAGTGTGAATTGACAGAACCTTCTCCTTGTATAAAAGCTGGATCTTCTGAAAAAACGGTTAGGGGACGCTGTACTTGCGTTGATGAAGCGGTTGTGATTTCACTTGGCCCAGCTGGAACATCGTGTAATGACATTTGCCAAACTCCGACGCTTGTTACGGATGGAAAAAATCATTGTTATGTAGTAGATTTCAGAATGGGAAAAGCAAATATAGATGAAGCATTTTATTTACCTTCTGATAAAGATAGGGCTCGAAAATTTGCCGTGTATAACGGAGATACCTGGGACAGCGCAATAAAAATAGTAGAAGGATGTCATACATATATAAACGCTGGTGATTATACAACTAAATTTAGCGATTTAATTCATTTACAAATAGATAATGGAAGTGGTCCTGGATTTGATGGTAACTGTTGGGGGGCGAAGGTTTGGCCGTTAGATCTTTTAGCTCAGCCTGATAAGGGTTATTTTGGAATTCAAATTCCTCTTGGTCCCGAAGTCTGTCTTCCGAGTGAAATTATGGCCAGTTATGTCATATGGACGGGTGATGCAAATTGTAAAAATGGAGAAAATGGTTCTGTTATATGTCCGATAAGGATATGCGCTGAATATTCAGATAGCGCAAAAATAACAAATACTAAGTATTTAGAATTAATAAAACCATAAAAAAAGATCCACCGAAATGGATCATACTATGTCTTTATTTTTAGTGTCGTTATCAAAAACGACAGCAGGCAATTTCAGAAGAGCAATTAGAAACAATACTAACAGTATAATTTCTATAAAATGTGCTCTCCAGACGAAAATTGCCGAATGCACTGAAGTTGTGGGTATGCTGGGATTGTCTGGAACAAAAGTAAATTCCTGAATCCCGATTGTTTCAACGGTAGAGAACATTGTCTCACTGTTACTGTAGAAAGGTAAATAACCATACTTTGATTCCCAATGCCCTGGAACATCAGGAGCGATTATCGTTAGTCCTCCGTTTAACGACAACCCGATGTTTGAAGCAGTCAACATCGGTATTTCTGTCTTTATCACTGCAGCTGTAGCTGGGTCTGTTGTTGACATAACATTTATCAACCCATAAGTTACAGTTACTAGTGCAATGCTCAAAACTATTCTTAAAAATATCTTCTTCATCTTTTTACCATCTCCTATTACTTTATATAACCACCTCCTCAAATATCTAACTTCCTCCCCCGGTGGTTTTTTTTATTGACTATGTCGGAGTCAAAAGTCTCTAAAGTCCATACTCAACAAGAAAAACCACCTTAAAAAAATATTTTTTATAAAGAACAAATCTCAAAATAAGCATATAGCCTATTCCCTCCTCTATTTTTATTATACCTAGATTCTACTCTGAAGC
>JAGLIN010000148.1 GCA_023142975.1 Candidatus Parcubacteria bacterium | reverse complement strand
TCGCCATATGGACAATCATTTATATTAAGCAACGATAGAATTGTCCTACATGGTTTTGAACAAATAGATTCATTCATACAATTGCAATTTATTCTGCATTGATTGACATATAATAATGAAGATACAAAAAGCAATAATATTGCTATGAGTAAAAATATCCTAATTTTCTTTTTCATATTTTCTATTAAATTATTTTTTACCCGAACAACTCCACAATCCTCGCAAACTCACTCCCATTCAACGACGCACCGCCGATTAATAATCCATCCATTCCTGTTTTATCAACAAAATCAAAGGCGTTTTTACTATTAACACTTCCGCCGTAAAGAATAGATATTTTCTCTGCTGTTTCACGATCGTAAAGATTGGAAACAATTTTTCTAATCAAAAGACAGGCGCTCATTATCTCATTTATTGATGGCGTTTCTCCAGTGCCAATCGCCCAAATCGGTTCATAAGCAATTTGAAATTCTGAATTTATAATTTGGGATTTGGTGATATTATTTAAAGCTTTCTCTACTTGAATAACAATTACCTCAATTGCTTGGTCTTCCTGTTTTTCTTTTAATGTTTCGCCAATACACAAGATAGGACTAATATTATTTTTCAGAGCTGACTGAATTTTCAAATTGACCATTTCGTCTGTTTCGTTCAAATATTTTCTTCTTTCTGAATGTCCTATTATAGTATACTTTATTTTCAAATTTTTGGCTATAACTGCGGAAATCTCGCCTGTATACGCGCCTTCATCTTCCCAAAAAATATTTTGAATTCCCAAATCAAAACTTGAATTCGCTTTAATTTTAGAAAGATAAACCACTGGCGGACAAATTATTATTTTAGTTTTGTCCGACTCTTGAATTCCGTTTTTAATCGTTTTTATTAAACTCTCTGCCTCACCAAAACTAACCGGGTTCATTTTCCAGTTAGCGACGATTGTTTTTGGTTTGTTAAAATTTGACATTTTTTAAATAAAAAGTAAACTAAAAATAAAGTAACTTAAAAATAGGGAGGAATTACTATTTGGGAAAAAATAAAAAAAATAAGTACCGCAGCTATTGAAACCGAATTAGTGTGCGGTATAGTATTAATGGCTTTCATAATATCCAGATTGAAGGATCAAACCTTGTTCGACACAGCAAATATTTTAATTGTTATGAGTGTTATTTTAGGAATGTTTCTAGTGTTAAGGATAGATTTTAAAGCCAACAAGACTAAATAATTTTAAACTGGTCTTGTTTTTTTTAATTCTATAATCCTCTTCTCAGCTCCTCTGCCTTTGCCACTCTCTCAACCGCCACCATATAAGCCGCCAGACGCATGCTGATATTTGAACATTCTTTTTTCGCCCAAATCTTATCAAATGATTTTTCAATTATTGTTTTTAACTTGCTAATATTTTCTTTTTCAGTCCAGTAATAATTTTGCAGATTCTGGACCCATTCAAAATAACTAACGATCACGCCTCCAGCGTTTGCTAAAATATCAGGGACAACAATAATTCCTTTTTTTTCTAATATAATGTCCGCTTCAGGTATTATGGGACCATTAGCTAATTCTACGATTAATTTTGCTTTTATTCTGCTTGCGTTTTTTTCCGTAATAACATTTTCCAGCGCCGCTGGAATTAAAATATCAACATCAAGCTTTAAAAGCTGTTCATTTGTAATAGTTTTAGTATTTGGAAATCCCACGACAGATCCTGTTTCTTTTTTAAATTTAATAATATTTTTAATATTCAAGCCATTATTTTTAAATTTCTGATTTCTGATTTCTGATTCCTGATCAACAACCACTCCTCCGTGAGAATCAGAGACAGCGACAATATTATATCCAAGCGCGCTCAGAATTTTCGCCACAAAAGATCCGGCATTTCCAAAGCCCTGAATAGCAACAATAGTTTTTTCAGAATTCATTTTTAACCTTTTTACCGCTTTTTCTAAAACATAAATTCCGCCTTGCGCGGTTGAGAATTTTCTTCCTCTCGCGCCGCCAACTTCAATTGGTTTTCCCGTTACGA
>JAGLIN010000147.1 GCA_023142975.1 Candidatus Parcubacteria bacterium | reverse complement strand
CTAAAATTATATTAACATTTATTATCGGTCAAGTCAATAAAAAACACACACTAAATACATTGACTTTATTTTTCAACAGTGGTAAAATTGTTGATGGATGATTAATATAATATATTTAATAAAAGAGGGATTATATATATATTGTGTTCTAACAATCTACAAGTTTTGCAGAAACTGGATTTTGTTATGAATGTGATTTATCGGGCAGTAAAAGAAAAGAATGTAAATAAAATCCCCCCAACCCCACTAGTGTCCGGTTGTTTTTGGGCTGTTCTTTGAAATATATAATAAAATCAATAAGTTTTAGCGAAAATAAAATTTTATGATTTGAAATTACTTTTTCATTTATGCAATAATAATTATTAAATCTATTTGGCCGGAGGCATAAATGAACATTGGAAAATCTATTTTCGCTCAACTCATGGAATTTATACCACATTACGAATTTAGTAAATGTGTAAAAAAATATCAAGGTAATTATAAAGTACATAAGTTCGCATGTTGGGAACAATTCTTATGTATGGCATTTGCCCAACTTACTTATAGAGAAAGTCTTCGTGATATTGAAGCTTGTCTTCGTTCAGCGAAACAGAAACTTTATCATCTTGGCATTAAAAGCAAAATATCTCGGAGTACTCTTGCTAACGCTAATGAAAGAAGAGATTGGCGTATTTATCGAGACCTTGGATATTCTCTTATTCAACGCGCTAATAAACTTTATTCAGGTAAAGACTTTGCCATATCTTTAAAGAATGTAGTGTATGCATTAGATGCTACATCTATAGAACTTTGCGTATCTCTTTTTCCTTGGGCTGCATATTGTAAAAAACAAGCAGCTATTCAAATGCATACATTATTAAATTTACGAGGGAATATCCCTTCAGTAATTGTTATTACAGATAAAAAATTCTCTGAGCGAAAAATTCTCGACGAATTAATCATAGAATCAGGAGCTATATATATACTAGATCGAGGCTATACTGATTATGCGCGTTTTTATTCTATACACCAAAATCAAGCATATTTTTTGACACGAGCTAGAATAAATTTTAGTTTCAAAAGATTGTATTCTCTAAAAGTTGATAAAACAACTGGAATACAATGCGACCAAATCGTTTGTATAAAACATTATAATTGTAAAAAGCTGTTTCCAGATAAATTACGCCGTATAAAATATACTGATTTAGAAACAGGTAAACATTTAGTCTTTTTAACGAATAATATGAATCTACCAGCAAAAACAATTGCAGATTTATATCGCAGTCGTTGGCAGATAGAATTATTTTTTAAATGGATTAAACAACATTTAAGAATTAAAGCTTTTTATGGACGAACTGAAAATGCTGTAAAAACACAAATTTGGATAGCTACATCAATTTATGTACTTATAGCAATTGTGAAGAAAGAACTTAAACTGGAATTAAATCTCTACACAATTCTACAGATTTTAAGTGTATCTTTATTTGAAAAAGTGCCGATTTTACAAGCACTTTCTGATTTTGATTGTCAAAGAACAAGTCCCGATTCCCAAATGTCCTTATTTTAAAGGCGAAAACAACCGGACACTAGTGCCCCCAACCCCCTTTTTCAAAGGGGGAGATATTATTCTTTTTCAATGGGGGAGGACGACGAGAACGCAAAACTAAACGAATATTCTCGTTAACAAATTATAAACTAAATGTCAAATACTTTTGATATTACTCATTATTGGGAGGAAAAAATTTTATGAAAAATTTAAAAGTTCTGTTTTTATGTTTAGGTGTTTTTTTTCTTATGAGTCAAATAGTTTACGCTTCCAATATTTACCGTACCGGTCTTGGCTTTCAAGCCACAGCCGGGGCGGGTAGTCCATTAGGACTTATGGGAGTAGAAGGAAATTTATCCTGGAATTATTTTGATTTTTGTCTGGGAATAGGAGGAGGAATTACCGGTATTCAGTATTCAACCATGGTTCGTTTTTATCCCAAAGAAGACAACGAGGTTCACATTGGTACAGGACCTTCCTTTAGCTATCATAAAGGCCATGCAAAAACAGAATTCATAGATACTGATACCGGTGAAACTTACGGGGATATTGAGGTTAAATTTAATGATAATTATTCCTGGTGGAATTTTGAAATAGGATTCAGCTTCTTTAATCAACCTGAGAAAAGACAGGGTCTTACCCTGAATATTACTGCCGGTACTGCTTATCTCTTCCACGCTAAATACAGAACCCTTGACCGCCAAGTCCAGGGATTAGATCTAACCAATTTAACTTTAGTTTCGATGAGCAACATACTGATGCAGATACAGCGCCCTATTCTTGACGAACACGAATTTTATCCTTATGTTTGCGCTTCCGCAGGATATCACTTTTAAATTATTAACCACAAAACTTTATGCTTAAATAAGA
>JAGLIN010000146.1 GCA_023142975.1 Candidatus Parcubacteria bacterium | reverse complement strand
ATAATAAGAGCCGTTATTTTCTGAACTGTCATTGTCATTGATAAGTTCTTTTTCCGTCTGATCTTGCTTAGCAGCTTCTAAATCTATTTTTCTAATACTTTCTCCAAGCAATTTAAACACTCCGTCTTTATCGCTTACTTTTCCCTTAATAAAAACAATATTTCCTTCCGCCCAAATTTCAGCGTTGCTTTCTAATAATCGTGGGAAAACCAAGATTTCAATTTTGTCCGTTAAATCTTCCATTGTCGCGAAGACCATAGACTGCCCGGCGCGGGTGACAATTTTTTGGATTTTGGTAATAATCCCGCCAACGGTAATGACTTGATTAACATCTTCACTCGTTAAATTCCTAACGCTTTTGGAATTATTTCTTAAATAAACCGAGTATTCTTTCAATGGATGATCGGAAACATAGAGTCCGAGGAGTTCTTTTTCCCAAGACATTTTATCTTTTTTCTTCGCTGGCTCCGCGTCCGTAAGTTGCAATTTGTTAATACTATCATCATCAGAAGAATCAGAGCCGAACAAACTAACCTGTCCGTTACTTTTTGCCTGCTGGCGCTCTTTGGCAAAAATTAAAATCCGCTCCAAATTAGATAATAATTTATTTCTTTCCTCTATACTGTCAAACGCGCCTGCTTTGATCATTCCCTCCATTGATTTTTTGTTCAAATCCCTTGACTCCACCCGCAAAACAAAATCTTCAATGCCGGCAAATTTTCCATTTGCCTTTCTTTCCTCCACAATTATTTCCACGATATTTCTTCCGACATTTTTGATCGCCGCCAACCCGAATCTGATCTCGTCTTTTTTATTTTCATTGATTACCCCAAAGTCCGCAAAGCTTTTATTAACATCCGGCGGCAAAACTTCAATTCCCATCTGGCGGCACTCATCAACTTCAATCGCGATGCGGTCTATATTTTCTCTGTCAGCCGTAAGTAATGATGCCATAAATTCCGCCGGATAATGCGCTTTGAGATAAGCCGTCTGATAGCCGATTAGAGCGTAACAGACAGCGTGACTTCTATTAAATCCATACTCCGCGAATTTTTCCATATCGGCAAATGTCTCTTTGGCGATTTTTTCACTAATCTTATTTTTCAAACAACCCGCGATAAATTCCTTTTTCATTTTCGCCATCAACTCGGCGATTTTCTTGCCCATTCCTTTTCTCAAAGTGTCCGCTTGTCCACCCGTAAAACCCGCCATATCTTTGGATAATTGCATCACTTGTTCTTGATAAACAATAACGCCGTAAGTATTCTTCAAAGCGTTTTCCATAATTGGATGCTTATAAACAATCTTTTTTTTGCCATTTTTACGATCTATAAATTCATCCGACATTCCAGAATTTAACGGACCTGGTCTATATAAAGCGACCATTGCAATGACATCTTCAAAATTTGTCGGTTTTAATTTCTTTAAATATCTTTTCATTCCGCTGGATTCAAATTGAAAAACGCCCGTTGTTTTTCCTTCCTGAAATAATCTTAATGTTTTCTGATCATCAAGCGGAATTTTAGACAGGTCTATTTTATCTTCTTTTGTTTTAGAAATTATTTTCAGAGCGTTTTCAAGAACGGTCAGATTTTTCAATCCTAAAAAATCCATTTTCAACAATCCCAAATCTTCAATATTGTGCATTTCATATTGCGTGACGATTGCCGAGGTATCCTGCGGCGGATGCTGGCGCGGCGTGTAATCATCAAGTTCTCCTTTGCTAATTACCACTCCGCAAGCATGGGTTGAATTATGGCGAGCAACGCCTTCCAGTTTCAAAGCGTTATCAAGCAAATTCTTCGCCTCTGAACTCTCGCTATATAAATCTTTCAACTCTTTCACATTAGCAAGCGCATCCGGCAAAGTTGTAAACATCGGAATCGCCTTTGCGACTTTGTCGCAAAAAGAGTAGGGGATTCCCA
>JAGLIN010000145.1 GCA_023142975.1 Candidatus Parcubacteria bacterium | reverse complement strand
TCCACTTCCCCGTTTTTAACCGCAAGACTAGAAAAACAGTCTCTGTGGAACTTGATACAATTCTCTTTGAAAATACCTTGATTACCAGCTGTACTGGATCATTTCCAGAACTCAAAAAAGTGTTTGAGAAATGCAGCGTAAACGAACAAGTTAGGAATTACTACATGGAGAAAAACGCGATTTGCCTTATTTACAAACTATTAGACAAACTCATTGACACCAGAATGCCGATGCTTGATCACATAGACGACCGCATTGATGAAATGGAAGAAGAAATTTTTAACGGAAACGAAAGAAAAATGGTTAGTGAAATTGCCATCGTCAAACACGACATTATCAGTTTCCGAAAAATAGTCAAACCGCAAAGAGTGGTTTTAGAAAGCTTAATCAGAACAGCGACAAAAATAACAAACTCAAATTTAACCAGAATTTCTGCGGAAGTTATCGGCTCAAATGTAAAAATCTGGCACACTTTGGAGAATTACAAAGAAATGATTGAAGCGCTGGAACATACAAACGAATCACTGCTTTCTTACAAATTAGGCGATACAATGAAAATCCTGACCGCTTTTTCCGTAATTGTTTTACCTTTGTCTTTAATCGCCAACGCTTTTGGAATGAATGTCACGAACGGGATGCCATTTTTAGAATTGCAAAATGGATTTTCGATTATTATTATATTTATGAGCGCGATAACTTTTATTTCATTTTTGTTTTTCAGATTTAAAAAGTGGTTATAAAATAATTAATTAAAAATATAAGGAACTTTTTACACAAGCATAAACAATATTCTTATTCCGGCAAATAGCAACAATAAAACAATTAGGACTTGATGCTCCAAATGATAACACATGCCCACAAAAAAACTTGACATTCTTTTAAAATGCACTAAAGTTAAAGCAAGTGAGAGAAATAAAGAAATAAAGAGGCAAAGCAAAAGCTTTAAGCCCCCTCTGGCTCTGAGTGAAGAGATAAATTAACAACCGCTACCATTCCTCCTCAATGTGTATGCCGTTGTCCCATAAAAAACTTATCTTCTTCACTCTCTCCCCTTTCTTTTTTATTTACCGCCTTATCGGCTGTTTTTTTGTTGGCAAATTCTGATAATCTTGTATAATAAAATAAGATTGATTATTATTGGATTAACGAATTGTGAATTAACGAATTTGGTAAAACAGAAATTTGTAGAAACTAATTGAAATTGATAGAAATTAAATTGTGACATAGTGAGCAACAATTAATTTCAACTAATTTCGCGAAGCGAATTTCTATTAATTTCTATTTTATCAATTCGTTAATTCGTTCATAAATAATTAGCAAACAATGATACTTTATAATACCCTTACTAAAAAATCAGAAGAGTTTAAGCCAATTAAAAAAGGCGAGGTAAAACTTTACCATTGCGGACCGACTGTGTATTGGACTCAGCATATTGGCAATTTGCGCGGGATGTTTTGCGCTGATTTAGCGGTGAGAGTATTTAGATATTTAGATTATGAAGTCAAACATGTTAGAAATTATACTGATGTCGGTCATCTAACTTCTGACGAAGACGAAGGAGAGGATAAGATGGAAAAAAGGGCTCGTTTAGAAAAATTAAAGCCAGAAGAAATCGC
>JAGLIN010000144.1 GCA_023142975.1 Candidatus Parcubacteria bacterium | reverse complement strand
ATTATCTTCATCAAGCGATTTTATAACAAGATTTTGCATTATTTTTAATTTCCCAAATATAGCAGTTAATTCGCGAACAGCCTTTTCGGAAAATTCTATTTTATCATTTCTTAAATCAATCAATAATTCAGCAACGGTTAAAATATGATCGCAAAGATGTTCCGTATCAGTTAAAATATGCATTGAGCTATAAAGACGCATTGCGTCTTTTTTGGTTAAATTCTGCTGAGAAATTTGGGTTGTATATTCCGAAATTTTTCCGGTCATTTCGTCTATTTTGTCCTCGTTTTTCTCAACCTTTTTAAATAATTCCGTTTTACCCTCAAAAAGTATTGCTTTAGAATCTTCCAACATCTCGTATGAAATTTTTCCCATTTCCACCACAGCTCTATTAACCTGATTAAGAGCCACGGACGGAGTATAAAGTAATTTCCTGTTAAGATAAAATAGTTCTTTGTTTTTAAACTCTTTTATTGGAGCATACTTATCCATCAGCTTTAGGATAAACGGAATAAACGGAATAAATATTAAAGCGGCGATAATGTTGTATAAAGTATGCGCGTTGGCAATCTGCCTGCCGATATCTCCTGAAGTAGCGCTTATTAAATAGTGGAAGTGTTGAAAAAATAATAAGAGAACAAAAATTCCGAATAGATTAAATAACAAACTTAGAAAAGCAATTCTTCCAAAAAATCCTCTTCCAGTTAAAGTTAAATAAATTATTTTTAAACTTGAGCCAAGATTTACTCCAAAAATTAAAAAAATAGCCGCTTTAAGATCTATAATTTGAGACACTCCAAGCGCTACGATAAAAACAGAAACAGCGCTACTGCTTCTTAACGCAACTGCGAGAGTGGCAGCAATAAATATTGAAAGAGATACGGAAGATCCTATAACACTAATAAGCGCGACAGCAGATTCATTTAAAGATAATGCTTGAGTCCCGGTAAAAATAAAGTTCATTCCTAAAAACAAGAAACTAAACCCGATTAGCGCCTCTCCAAAATTTTTGTAGATCTTGCGAATTGAGAAAATGTGGATAAATACGCCGGTTGTTAAAATTGGTAGCGCGTATAATCCCAATTTGAAAGATGCGAGCTGGATAGTTATAGTGCTGCCAATATTCGCGCCAAGCATCACGGGAATCGCGCCTTTCAAAGTTAAAAGCCCGGCGCTGATAAATCCAATCAGCATTATCATTGTTGTCCCGCTACTCTGAATAACGCTCGTAATCCCTGTCCCGATCGCCAAACCCTTAACTGGATTCTCGCTTGTTTTCTTAAGTATTTCTTCCAGCCGAAACCCGAGCATTTTTTGCAAGCTCACGCCAGAGAGATGAATGCCATAAAGCAAAATAGCTATCCCGCCGACTATTTGAAATATTATTTCAAGATTGGTCATAATTTGTCATTAGGGAATTTGAAAATGCGCGAAGCATATTTAATTATTAAGGAATTTTGATTTGTTATCCTGAGCTTATTGAAGAATAATATGGACCAACAAGTTTGCTATGACATTTGTTATTGTGGAGAAATATAATTTTATTCTAATACTTTCTTCAGATACTGACAAACCTTTTGATCTGACGCATTTCTCTACATTCCTTCTCTTTTTAATTCTTCCACGATTTTCTTTTGTTTTCTTGACAATTTTTCTGGTGTTTTAATTATAACAACAACAAACATATCTCCCTCTCCTCGTCCCTGAAGATGAGGGAGTCCTTTGTTTTTTAATTTAATAATTTTCCCTGATTGGATTCCTGATGGAATTTTCAGTTCAACTTTCCTCTGTAATGTCGGAACTTCAATTTTATCGCCAAGCGCGGCTTGGGAAAAATTTATTTCCAATTTGTAATAAATATCATCGCCTCTCCTCTCAAACAGAGAATGCTGATTAAGATAAATTGTTATGTATAAATCTCCTGGGATTGATTTTCCACTATCTGGTCTGAATCCAACTTCTCCTTGTCCAGATAAGCGAATTGTTTGATTGTCAGCAATACCAGCGGGAATTTTGATTTTGATTGTTCTATTTTCTTTTACCTTTCCATCGCCGCCGCACTTGCCGCAATTTTTTTCTGGTTTTTCCCCTTGTCCCTGACAATCTTGGCATACTTCCATTTGGGCAAAAATTCCCAAAATCGTTCTTCGTTCTTTTTTAATTTGTCCCGCGCCGTGGCAAGTTTTGCAAGTTATAGTCTTACTTCCCGTTTTTGCGCCGTTTCCTTTGCATTCAGAGCAGACGGAAGATAAATAAATATTTATTTCCTTTTCAATTCCTATCGCTGCTTCTTCTAACGAAATATTTAAATCTACGGCAACATCGTTCCCTTTTTCTTGTCCGTCTCCTTCTTTATTTCTATTGCCAAATAAATCTCCAAACATATCTCCAAATCCACCGCCTCCGTCTCCTCCAAACTCAAATTTTATTCCGCCAGGACCGCCACCTGAAAATCCAGAAAAATCAAACCCGCCAAAACCTTGTCCGGCTCCCCCGCCCGCCTGATCAAAAGTTGATCCAAGCTGATCATACTGTCCCCTTTTTTGTTTATCTGACAAAACTTGATAGGCTTCGTTTATCTCCTTGAATTTTGCTTCGTCCCCCCCTCCTTTATCTGGATGATATTTATGCGCTAGTTTGCGAAACGCTTTTTTTATTTCATTATCGCTGGCGCTTTTAGAAACTCCTAAAATATTATAATAGTCTTTTGACATTTGATTGAATTATGAATTTTGCAATAGAGATTCAACCCCTACGCGATCATTCTTTATTTAAAGTATTGCGCTCTATATCTAAATAAACTGTAATAACAAAATCCGCACGAAGAGACTGAACATCTTCCACATACAATATTTTAGCATTTATTTTTAGATAAATCAATACTTACTATTCAAAAATAAAAAATCAAAAACAGCATATAAAAATACTGCTTTTGAATGTAATTTGTCTTTAGCGCTATAGACAAAATCTCTTAAAGCGTTGCTAAATTTATCCACGCTTAGAAACTTTGTTTTTAATTTCCTCTAACAATTCTTTCGCTTGATATTGACCACCGAGACCAAAAGCAAGTCCTCCAGCAAGAGCGAGCATTAATCCCAAACTTCCAGCAAAAACCTGCAGGATTGTTGTTTGGATTCCTATTTGTTCAAGAATTACTAGGAAAGTAATGATTATCAGCGACCATTTAGCGATAACAGCAGCGATGCTGTAAATTCTAATTCCAGAAGCCTTTGCCGTGCCGTTAATTGCTTCGTAGACTGCTTGAGCAATAATCAAACCGACCGTTAGAATTGCTAAAGCGCCAATCAGGTTTGGCAAATAATCTAAAATCTTTGTCAAAAAAGAAGAAACTCGCGGCAACCCCAAAGAATCAACAGCCATCATCAAGGCAAAAAGAATAACAAACCATTTCACGATCCATCCCGTTAAATCCGCAACAGAAAATTTAATACCGCCTTTTTTGAAAAAACTTTTTACACCAAGAGCGTCAAATGTTTTATCAACTCTTAATTCTTGAACTACTTTTTTCGCGGCCTTGCTTAATCCAACCGCAAAAATAAATCCAACAACCAAAACAATCATCGCAACTATTATTCCTTCGGAAAATAATGAGCGATAAAAATCAACCATCAAACCAAGCATCATAAAATAGTAATCCGTCATCAAATGATATTCCATTTCGTTCACCTCCTTTCAATATTATTTTTATTTTTATTATTTTTGATTTCTATTTGTATTTTACACTACTTTGAAAATTCAAGCAAACGGCATCCTAACATTTTAACATAATAACATTTTAACAATTTTTAAAGAATTTGGTTCAAGATATAACTAATAACTTACTTTTGAATTTTGGTTAGAACTCTCGCTTTCAAAATATGTTAACATGTTAATATGTTTGTATGTTAAAATGAACGATGTGGACCCGACAGGATTCGAACCTGCGACCCCCTGCTTGCAAAGCAAGTGCTCTAGCCAACTGAGCTACGGGCCCACGAAGTTAAAAATTTATAAAGTTATAAAGTTAAAAGTTTTTCAATTCGCTGACTTTATGAACTTTATAACTTTCTACTTTATGAACTCATGTGGGCGTGCCTGGACTCGAACCAGGGACCTTTTCCTTATCAGAGAAACGCTCTAACCAGCTGAGCTACACGCCCGGGCGTGTGGTAATTTTCAATTTACAATTTCTAATTTTCAATCAATTTTCAATGACAAAATTTTCAAACATTTTTTAAAATTGGAAATTGATCATTCATTGAAAATTGAGAATTGTAAATTGAAAATTCCACTCCCCCATTATACCAAAAATCACACCTTTAACAAGTGTGAATTTTTTATTTGAAAATTTGTTGATCTAAAATTAGTAATTGCTTTTTGGGAGTTAGAAAAATAGAAAAGCACAAGCTATCTATTTTACTTATTAATTTCTGATCTTTCAATAAAACTTTTTGGAACAATACTTACTAATCCACCAAAAAAATTACACGCTCCAAAAAGAAAAAATAATAAAAAAGGAAAAATAGGACTTCCTATTTCAAAAAAACTATTTAGATTAAAAACAGCAATGTAGAAAGTAAAAATTAAAGTAGCCAAAAAACCAAAAAATAACGAGTTGAGAAACAACGACTTAATATGGCTTTGTTGCATAAACCCTA
>JAGLIN010000143.1 GCA_023142975.1 Candidatus Parcubacteria bacterium | reverse complement strand
CCAGATGGGAATCGGCGGTGGGCGAAAAGACATAAATTGGACGCGTGGATGGGGCATAAAAGTGGAACAGTAAATTTCGAAAAATTGAGTGATGTTATAATTGAATTAAATATCCCGCATTTTTCATTCTGGGCGTCTTCAAGAGATAATTTAAAAAAACGCCCGGCTCAAGAGGTGAAATTTTTGCTGAATTTGTTTAAAGAAAAGTTTTTGAAACTTTCCAAAAGCGAGAAGATTCATAAAAATAAAATGAGGATTAATATTTTTGGAAGCTGGCGCGAGCAGTTTCCAGAAGATGTAAAACAATCTTTAGAACAAGCGATAGAATCAACAAAAAATTATAATAATTATTTTCTTAACTTTTTTATAGCTTACAGCGGGACGGGCGAAATTTTAGATACTATAAAATGTATCGCAAAAAGGGCGCGAGGAGATTTAGATTTAAAAATAGACAAAAACCTTTTAAAGAAATGTCTCTTGACTTATAATTTGCCGCCGGTAGATCTTTTAGTCAGAACTGGCGGAGAGCCGCACAACAGCGATGGATTTATGATGTGGGACACGGCGAACTCACAGCTGCATTTTTCTGAAAAGCTCTGGCCTGATTTTAATGAAAATGATTTTAGAGAGGCGATTAGGGATTATTCAAGAAGAGAGAGGAGATTTGGAAAATAGTATTTGGTGATATTTTAAATTTTCCAATTCCCTTTGTCATTTTGAAACGGAACCGCAGTGGAGTGAGAAATCTTTAGATGTTATTGTGTAGGTGGAACAGTTATATTTATTAAGCTCATAGATATCTCAATCGCGGAGTTTATGCTGAATTTAGTTCAGTGCTCATTTCGAGATGACAAGAAGTGACGGAGTCTTAATGCTAAATACTGTTTTATGAAACAACTGATAGAAAATTTGATCAGTGATGGCCATTTGAAAACCCCTAAAATTATCAATGCTTTTTATAAAATTGATAGGATTGATTTTGTTCCAGAAGAATTAAAATATGAAGCTTACACCAACGCGCCGTTGCCGATTGGATACGGGCAGACAATTTCCCAGCCATTGACGGTTGCGTTTATGTTGGAATTATTGCAGCCAAAGAGTGGCCATAAAATTCTTGATATTGGATCAGGTTCTGGGTGGCAAAGTTCATTGCTTGCTTGTATTACAAGCGACGAAGGCAGAGTGATTGCTATTGAAAGAATTTTGGAATTGTCAGAATTCGGAAAAGATAATTCTCAAAAATATAATTTTAAAAACCTTGAGTTTATTGTCGGTGATGGCTCAATGGGCTATAAAAAAGAAGCGCCTTATGATAGAATAATTGTGGCGGCTGCCGCTTTTGATAAAATTCCAGAGGAATTAAAAAAACAATTAAAAATTAATGGCAGATTAGTTATTCCCGTTAAAAATAGTATTTGGCTTTTAATTAAAAAGGAAGAAAATAAATTTGAAGAAAAAGAATTTCCCGGGTTTGTTTTTGTGCCGTTGGTGGAAGAATCATGAATCATAAAATATAATAGAATTGTTATCCTGAGCTTGTCGAAGGATGAGAGGCACGCTAAATTTATCATAGTTCGACAAGCTCACCATGACAAATTTAGCTACATTGTAATTCAAAAGAATTTTATAAAAAATATCATGAAAAAAATAATTGCAATATTTTTAGTTTTAATGCTACTACTTTTTTTAACTGGGATGGCTGGTTTTGTTTATGTTCAAAACAATCTTAATATTCCGTATAATTCGCAAGATAACACTAAAAAAGAATTTGTGATTCAAAGCGGGGAGAGCGTTCAGGAGATCGCGGATAATTTAGAGGATAAGAATTTAATAAAGAAGGCGGATTTTTTTAAGCTTTATGTTTGGAAAGAAGCTTTAGCCAGTAAACTGCAGGCGGGGAATTACGAATTATCTTCGGCGATGCCGATTGCGGAAATAGTTGATTTATTTATCGGCGGAAAAATAAAATCTGCGGAAATTAAGATTACAATCCCAGAGGGTTTTTTAAATAAAGAAATAGACGGAAGATTAGCAAATAATAATTTAATTGAAAAAGGCGAGTTTATAAAATTTGATGAAGACAATAATTTAGATTTATCAAATTATGAATTCTTAAAAGATAAGCCAGAAATTGTTGGGCTTCAGGGATACTATTTTCCAGACACTTATATTTATTACAAAGATTCAACAATAGAAAATATTGTTAAAAAAATGCTTGATAATTTTGATCAGAAATTATCGCAAGATTTAAGAGAAGAAATCAAAAAGCAAAATAAGTCTATTTTTGAAGTTATAATTCTGGCGAGCATAATTGAAAAAGAAGCAGGCTTCGTTGAAGATATGGGCAAAGTTGCCAGTGTTTTTCAAAATAGATTAGACATTGGGAAAGCGTTGGAATCTGACGCAACTATAAATTATATTACTGGCTCTGGCAGAGCGCAGTCAACTTACGATGATTTGAAAATTGATTCGCCTTACAATACATATAAATATCCAGGACTTCCGCCGGCGCCAATTTCTAATCCTGGAATTGAAGCCATTAAAGTGGCAATTTATCCAGAGAAAACAGACTATTTTTATTTTCTGACAGCAAAAAATGGAGAATCGTTTTTCAGTGTTACTTATGACGAGCATTTGAGGAATAAAGATAGGTATTTAAAATAGAATGTCATTTCGAACCCGATAGGGTGAGAAATCTATGAATGTTACTATGCATAAATAGCATTTATATTAAAATAGTTTTTAGATCTCTCAATTGCTGTGGCTCATTTCGAGATGACAAAAGTAAGGAAGTCCTGTTTTTACAAAAATAATAAAATTTAAGACAAACCTATGCTAAAAGAAAAAAAAATAGAAGGCAAGAATGTTTTAATGGTGATAGCGAGCAAGAATTTTAGGGATGAAGAATATTTTGTTCCTTACGAAATTTTTCAAAAAGAAGGCGCTAAAATTACAACCGCCAGTTCCATTGAAGGAAATATAATTGGAATTGAAGGAGGAGAAGCTAGATCCGCTTTAGCCCTAAATGAAGTTAAAACTAAAAATTTTGACGCAGTCGTTTTTATTGGCGGAGAAGGCGCTATTGAATATTTTGATAATAACGATGCTCATAAAATTATTCAAGAAATGGCAAATATGCATAAGGTCGTGGCGGCCATTTGCATTGCTCCGATAATTTTAGCGAGGGCTGGAATTCTTGTTGGAAAAAAAGCGACAGTATGGTCAAGCTTAATGGACAAGAAGAATATAAAAGAACTTGAGGATTCTGGATGTTCTGTTTCGGAAGAAAGAGTTGTTAAAGATAAAAAAATTGTTACAGCTGATGGTCCAGCTGTTTCAAAAAAATTCGCTGAAAAAATAGTTGAAACTATGACAGAAAGAGATATCGAAGAGAATGATTAAAAATTGAGCACGCTATATTTATAATTTATTTTAAATGTCCAAGTCTTAATATTATGGCAAAAAGCAAATATAAAATTCCAGAATTGCCTTTTGAAAAAAGACCGAGAGAACGCTTAATTAAAAATGGACCAGATGTTTTAAAAAATTATGAATTATTGGCAATTATTTTAGGAACTGGCTATCGCGGCGAAGATGTTTTAACTCTCGCCTCCAGAATTTTACAGGAGTATGGTTCTAAAGCGATTACGAAAGAAAGAAGTGTTAGCCGTCTTATGGACGAATTAGGTATTCCTAAAGTTAAGGCTTGCCAAATTATCGCCTGCTTTGAAATTGGCAGGCGTTTTTTTGTGGAAGATACCGGCAAGATGCCGACAGTCAGGGACGCGGAAGACGTTTACGAATATTTAAAAGAAATGAGCAAATTTAAAAAAGAACAATTTCGCGGACTTTATTTAAATTCTCGAAATAAACTTATTTATGATGAAGTGATTTCTCTTGGTACTCTTAATGCCAACTTAGTTCATCCTCGCGAAGTTTTCCAGCCCGCCATTGAATTCTCCGCGGCGGCGATTATCGTTGCTCACAACCATCCTTCCGGTGATCCCGAACCGTCCGAAGATGATTTAAAAATTACCAAACGCCTCGTCGCGGCGGGAAAAATAATGGGACTGGAAATTTTGGATCATCTTATTAT
>JAGLIN010000142.1 GCA_023142975.1 Candidatus Parcubacteria bacterium | reverse complement strand
TATAAAATCGCTTGATGAAGATAATCTGCATCTTGCTCATGAAATTATAAAACATGAAAATAAAGTTGATGAGATAGTAAAAAAAGCGCATAATAACCACATAGAAAGAATAGATAAAGAAATGTGTCCATTGGAAAATGCTAAGTATTTTTCTGAACTTCTAAATAATTTGGAGCGAATTGGAGATCATTATGATAATATCGCTTATGCTGTAGTGGACAGATTTAGATATAAATAAACACTAAAACAAGAAAACATTGAAACAAGCATTTAAAAATCTTGTTTTAATGTTTTAATGTTTTAATGTTTTAAGCTTATATGTTAGACACTACGATTGGAAATTGGATGGACTTACTTGTAATTTTTTATTTGTTTCTTCATTTAATAAGCGGGATGAGGAAAGGGCTGTTTTCTATTTTTGTAAGTCTGATTAGTTTTATCTTGGCTTTGATTGTTGCTTTTTTTACTTATGCTTATAGCGCCGTTTTTTTTATTGAAAATTTTGGTATAGACAATTCCTACGCGAATGTTTTAGGATTTTTTACGAATATTTTTATTGTAAAAATTATTATTTTTTTGGTAGTTTATAAAGCGCTGTCTGGAATCGCATCCACAATCACTAATTCATTTTTAAATCGTTTGGCCGGTGGCTTGGTTTTATTTACATACGGGATAGTTATTGTTTTTTTAATATTTTCCATAACTCTTTCTTTCTCACTGCCTGATTTTATGAACAAACAGATATGTTCATCTACTACTGGAAAATTTGTTGAGAGCGATCCGTTGAAATTGAATGATAGATTTAAAAACATCTTCGGCGATGTTCTAAAAACGACCATAGAAAAATTTGATTTTTTGACAGTTGAAACCGGAGAAAATGAAAAAATAGATCTTAATTTTAAAATTTCTGATCTTAAAATTGATGAGCAGATGGAAATAGATATGCTTGAAATGGTCAATTACGAACGAACTTTATCCGGGCTTAGTATATTAGTTGTTGATGAAAAAGCTCGTGAGGCGGCAAGAAAGCACGGAAGGGATATGTTTGAAAATGGATATTTTTCGCACGAAGATCTTAATGGCGGAAGCCATGATGATCGCATGAAAGAAACAGGAACCGAGTTTATGATGTCTGGCGAAAATCTTGCTTTGTCACAAGATCTTGAATCAGCGCACGAAGGATTGATGAACAGCCCAGGACATAGAAAAAATATTCTCCATCCATTTTTCCACCGCGTCGGAATTGGGGTAATTGACGGCGGGGAATACGGGATAATTTTCGTCCAAAATTTCGCGGATTAAGCTTAGCTTTTTAGGTTGTAGGTTTTTAGCTTCTTAGGTTTTTAAAATACTCAGTTGTCAAATTATAAAAAAATTATAAAAAATCTATTATGAAGAAACATTCTTCTAAAAAATGTTCAAAAAATAAAACTGGGTTCAGAACGCCGAGTGTTTTTCGGGGTAGCGTTGAAAGAAAAAATAAATCCTCTTGTCATTCCCGCGGAGGCGGGAATCCAGTAAAGCTCAATAAATAATATTTCTCGTATAATTTTAATAAAGTGAAATATAGCAGTATTACTTTAAATTC
>JAGLIN010000141.1 GCA_023142975.1 Candidatus Parcubacteria bacterium | reverse complement strand
CCGTGAGAAAGAGGCTATGGTTTATTTAGTTTATTTGTGAAATTTGTAAAACAGATCGTTCTTTTTATCGCTGATTCTATTTTTCCGTCAGACATTTTTATATTGATTAAATCTTCTCTTTTAACTTGCTTGACGCTTTTCACAATTTTATCATCCAATAAAACAATACTATATCCCAATTTCAATTGCCTCTCGGGGTTATTCGCTTTAATTACATTTTCAAAAACATTAATTTTATTTCGCACGGCTGAGGCTATTTTTTTGTGTTCGGAAATTATTTGGTTGTTTAAAAATATTATTTTTCTTTTTTCATTATTTATCGCATAATAAACTTTTTCAAAATTCTGCAGAAGATTGTTTTTCGCCTTTGTAAATCTATAAAATATTTCGCTTAATTTGCCAGAGATATTAAACGAGATTTTTTCAATTTGATATTTTGAGTCAGAAATATATTTTTCAAAAGAATTCATTATTATTCTCTGATGATGAATTAATTTTTCCGTAGCGTTGTCCCATGATTCTCCCACTGCTCTTGCCGCGGCGGTTGGAGTAGAAACGGCGAGATCAGAAACGAGCGCGACGAGCGAGATATCTTTTTCGTGCCCTACCCCGCAAACAACTGGCGTTTTTAAATCTGCTATTTCTCTCACTAATGCTTCATTATTAAATGCCTGTAAACTTTCCAAACTTCCTCCGCCTCTAATAATCACAATAACATCCAAATTTTTCATTTTCTTGAATTGCTTCACGGCTTCAATTAAATCAAAAACCGCTTGCTTTCCTTCTACGCTGGAATTAATAAATTTGATTTTAAGTCCATAGTTTCCTAAGTTCATTCTAAAATCCCCTATTGCCGCTCCTTGATTTGAGGTAATCAATCCAATCGTCTGTGGCAAATCTGGAGTTGGCTTTTTTATCTCGGGAGAAAACAGTCCTTCTTTTTCTAATTTTTTCTTTAATTCTTCATACGCTTTTTTAAGCGCGCCTTCGCCAGCAAGCTCAATTAAATTTACTTTAAGACTCAACTTTCCCATCGGTTTATATATTTCCGCGTAGCCACTCACAATAATCTCATTTCCAATTTCCAATTTAACGCCAGATACTTCATACTGATAACGCCAGATTAAGCAACTTATAATGCTTCCATCTTCCTTGTCTTTTAGACTAAAATAAACAGCTTTTTCTCTCTCCTCAACACTCGTCACTTCGCCCTTTAATTTGACCTCCTCTCCGCCTAATTTATCATTTAGATAATCCAAAAACTCGCTCACGGAATAGATCTTAGGACTGTCATTGCGAGGGAGCCACAGCGACCGCGGCAATCCCGAATTATTACTCGTGTTACTTTCTTTTTCATTTCCTCCATTCACGATCCTCAAAATCCCCCTCCCATATTTCTGAAACTTCTTCTCTTTAATCCCTTTAATATTTATTAACTCTTCCTTATTCGCTGGCTCAGATGTCGCAATCTCCTCAATCGCCTTATTTGGCAAAACGCGAAAAAGCTCCGCTCCTTCTTTTTTAGCGGTTGCGTCTCTCCAAGCTCTTAATTTTCGGAAAAGTTTTGGGTTCATAATTTAAAAAACTGATTGCGTAAACTTTGTTTATAGCTTATAATATTGGTATTATAGCATAATTTATGCAAAGATATAAATCGTGCACAATTAGACTATAATTAATTTAGGATTTAAATAAAATAATATGAGCAGAAACATTTTTAAAAAATTAAAGCTGCCAAAAGAAATATCTTTATATCCAAAAATGTCTGATGGCGTGTGTGGAGCAATTCGAAATATAATCCAAAAAGCAATATCGACTGGGAATAATAAAATTTTCATTCGCACGAATTTAAAATATGGGCTTCCTTTGGAAAATATTAACAAAGTCGCTGGTCCGTTTGTAGAAGCGTGGGCTTTTGAAAAGTTTGAGGAAATATCAGACAAAGTTGGTAATAAATATGGACTTATCAATGTAGAACCAGGGAAAAGATTAGATGCTTATGATATGGTTTTACAATTTAAGCTAAAAGATATTGATGAATATATCTCAGCGAATGTTGATTCTAAATCAACATCAGAAGATATTGTTACTTCGGGAAAAAGTCCAAATATTACATCTTTTGCAAGAATTAGAAATGAATATCTTGATGATCCAAATTATATTTTTCTTATCTTGTCATTAAAACATAAGGTTTTTAGCGAAAAGGTGGATGGAGATGGAATTACAAACGGAATAATGCAGATTAATGATTATCGCGTTTACGATATAAAATATGTTTCTGCAAAAGATTTGAATTATAACCCTGCTCTTGGAACAGGACAACTTCAAATTAGAGACATACATTATGTAGACGAGGAAAGAAAGACAACAGCTGAATTCATAAAAATGATTGATGATAAATATGTTAAATCCAAAGGAACTAATGCGTGGCTCAAACTTGCCAAGCAACACGAATGGATTAAAATAGAAAATTATGAAAAATAATATTTTTATTACAGGTGAAGCATTGGAAATTTTAAAAAATTTTCCTAATGAAAGCGTTGATTTGGTGTGCACGGATCCACCATATAATCTTGGCAAAAATTATGGAAATAATATTGACTGGAAACAATGGCATGAGTATGAGAAGTTTACTCAAAGTTGGTTAAATGAAACTAAAAGAATTTTAAAGCCAAACGGAAGTATTTATATTTTTATGGGTGTGAAATTTATATCAAGATTATTTCTAATGCTGAATGAAATAAAATTTCATTTTAATAGTTGGATAACTTGGCATTATACACAGGGCATGGGACGGACTAAAGGATTCTCGCCTCGACATGAAGATATTTTATTTTTTACTAAATCAGATAAGTATACTTTTAATCTTGATGATATAAGAATTCCGCAGAAATACTACCGGGAACGCAATAATATGAAAGGTGCTAATCCTGGCGATGTCTGGCAGTTTTCACATGTTCATTATTCAAATCCAGAGAGATTGCCACATCCAACGCAAAAACCGGAAGCTCTTCTGAAGAGAATTATTTTAGCGAGCAGCAATAAAGGTGATCTAGTGATAGATCCTTTTGTCGGCAGCGGTACAACTTGTGTTGTTGCTAATTTACTAAAAAGAAAATGGATTGGAATAGACATAAATCCTGAATATATTAAGATGTCAGAAGATAGAATTAAGGAAGAGAAAAGCTTTTTTGATTCCTATGACCCAAGAGAAAAAAGAACACCGCAGGATTTAAAAAGTAAGAAAAATTCTCAACAGGCGAGTTTGCTTTTGGGATTGGAATAAAAATTCGTAAATAATTTATTATGTAAAATTAAATTTATTCCTATGACTAATACTAAAAAATCTACAACAAACAAAAAAGCAAGAAGAAAAACAAAGAAAAATTATTCTGATGGTTTTTTGAAATTTATGGATGCGATAGAAGGGCACTTAAAAGATGTTTCGATTATTTTGCGCTGTCATTTACTTGCTGAATATTTCTTGGATCAAATAATTTTAAGCACTTTATTAAGAGGTGATTTAATTGTTACCGACGGACACTTAACTTTTACTAATAAATTATTGTTAGTAAAGTCTCTTGATATTATTAATGACGATGTTTTAACATCAATTAAACATTTAAACACAGTAAGAAACAATTGTTCACACCAAATGAATTACAATGTATCTGAAGCTGATATAGACTTGATAGGTAGACCGTTTGGCAAAGAATATTCTAAATCAAAACAAAAAATTAAAGAACTCAACAGTCTATTAGAAGACACTCTGATGAGAACTTTTGCTTGTTTAGAAGGTGACTATGACAAATTAATTAAATCAAAAAAATAGTCGTAGTGCAATCCTTTTCCGAAACTCCCAACCAAAAACAGCCCTTCATCAGGGCTGTTTTTTTATAAAAAAGTTACTAAACTTTTTTAACATTAACTGCGGCGTTGCCTTTTGGAGTGCTTTCAGTGTCAAATGAAACTGCATCTCCTTCTCTCAATTGACTGAAGTCAGCACCTTCTAAGCTATTGGCGTGGAAGAATAAATCATCTCCGCCTTCCTGAGCGATAAAACCAAAGTTTTTGTCGGTCAGTTTTTTGATAGTTCCTTGCATAAAAATGTAAAGATAGGGTTAATTAATTTAAATACTAAAGTTAGAAATTCGACTCTATCTCTACGCTTTTAATATTTGTC
>JAGLIN010000140.1 GCA_023142975.1 Candidatus Parcubacteria bacterium | reverse complement strand
GTGGAAGAAAGAAAGGCGAATGGAAAATTTGCTGGGATTGAAGATTTTGTTTTGCGGGTGGAATCAAGAGATTTGAATAAAAAGTCAATGGAGGGAATGATCAAAGCAGGCGCGTTTGACAGCATAGAGGAAAGAAATAAATTGTTATCTAATTTAGAGCGGATTTTAATTTTTGCCAAAGAACGCCAGCAAGCAAAAAATAATGGACAGGTTAGTTTATTCGGTTCTGATTCTACTGATGATAATAGTATTAATAAATTACAACTTATAAATACAGAGCCAGCGAAAAAAGAAGATACAATGGCTTGGGAAAAAGAGCTATTGGGGCTTTATGTTTCCGATCATCCATTGAAAGAATACTCGGTTTATTTAAGAAATAACTCCAAAAGTGTTAGAAATTTAACGAGTGAAGACGTTAATCAAGTTATTACTGTTGGCGGCATTATTACCAAAATCCAAAAAATCGTTACCCGCGCCGGACAATCTATGGTTTTTGCGACGATGGAAGATTTAACGGACAAAATTGAAATCTTGGTTTTCCCGCGATTATTAGAAAGCAATGCCGAAATTTGGGCGGAAGGAAATATTGTTTTTGTTAAGGGAAAAGTAAGCGATAAAGATGGGGTCTTTAAATTATTAGGCGAGAGTATTAGGAAAATAGATTTAGAAGAAGCCAAGAAAGATCAGACGGAAAAAGAACTTATCAATGACAATGATAATTCAGAAAATAACGGCTCTTATTATCAGAAAAATAATTCTTTAGGCGGCGCTGGAGTAATTAGGGATAATGTAAAAAAACAAAAAATAGAAATCACTATCCCCTCTTCTGATAATTCTAAAATACTCCTTCAAAAATTATCTGATTTATTAAAATCCGTTCCCGCTGGAAATTGCGAGGTTTATTTGTTGTTAAATTTACCGGATGGGAGTTTTAGGAAGATCAAGACGAGTCGGGATGTTGAGTATGGGGAAAATATTTTGAATAAAATCAAAGAAGTTGTAGGAGAGAAAAATGTAAGATAATAAAAAAAGAAAGAATCCAGTTTCTGAACTCTTTCAGCGATCAGTGACTATACAGGTAATGATTTCTCTATCCTAGAGCGAACTCGTATATGGACATCTTCGTCAATAAATGTTTCCAAAACTGGATCTTCAAATCCTGGGGAACCCCAGATACATCCTGATGCTACCTCAAGAAATTTTCCAGTTTCTTTGGAACATTCTTCAGAGATAAACATAGAATTTTCATTCATAAAAACAAAAATTTTCCAAAGATAACTGTCCATATAGGAAACCATTTCTTTTGTAATGCTATCAGATAAGTTCCCTATCAATCCGCCCCATTCATGTTTCAATTCCTTAGTAGGTAGCTGATCAGATATTTCGTTTATCATTAATTCTTTCTGTTCTGACATTTTAACCTCCTTAGCAATAAATAATATTGCTCCGTATTGTAATTTAAGTGTAGTGATTTTTAAAAAAATGTCAATAGGATAACCAGAAATTTTTTTTGACAACTCCCTTAAAATCCTCTAAACTAAATTTAGAAGTGATTGGAGCGGCTACCAACTGCTCTTGGAAACTATACTGGAGTTCACACTTTAGTGTGTAATCCTTCGACAAGCTCAGGATGACATTTACAGGTTAAAACCTGAACTCCAGAATTTTCAATCCCGAATTATTTGGGACTAAACTTCTAAACAATTTGAAAGTTGTCTTTTTATGTTGATGATATCCTTCGACAAGCTCAGAATGACATTATACTTATTAAGGAATTTGGGTGGAACCGTTCTAACTTATTTAGAACCCCAAAGCGCAAGTACTCTTGGGCTTTTTTATTTAGAAAAAATAAAAAATTGGAGTGTTGAACGAGCCACAGCAAAGTTCAACTGAAAGCGAGAGTTTGATGATATTTCAGTCGAACTTCGTTGCGACTCGTTCGACACTCCAGAATATAAATTATAATTCATAATCTTAAAACATATGAACAAACAAAAATTAGAGATCAAACGCCATTCCTTAGCGCACATTCTTGCGACTGCAGTTTTAGAAATGTTTCCCGAAGCGAAATTTGGTGTGGGACCGAATATTGAAGATGGTTTTTATTATGACTTTGATCTGCCAAGAACTCTCATTCCAGAAGATCTGCCAATTTTGGAAAAGAAAATGAAAGAGATAATTAAAAAGAATTTGCAATTTGAGAAGCAGGTTGTAAATCACGACAAAGCGATTGAACTTTATAAAAAAGCCGAGCAGGACTATAAAGTGGAAATTCTAAAAGACGAAGCAAAAGATGAAGAAGTTTCACTTTACAAAACTGGAGAATTCGTGGATTTATGCAAAGGACCGCATTTAGATTCTACCGGGGAAATTGATTTTACATCATTTAAGCTAACCAAAATTGCTGGCGCTTATTGGCGAGGCGATGAAAAAAATAAAATGCTGCAAAGAATTTACGGCATCGCTTTCAACAATAAAAAAGAATTAAATGAATATCAGGCAAAGATGAAAGAAGCGGCAAAAAGAGATCATCGAAAGATAGGGAAAGAATTAGACCTATTTTGTTTTTCAGATTTAGTCGGTCCGGGATTGCCATTATTCGCTCCGAAGGGAGTTATAATCATTGACGAATTAAGAAAGCACATTGAAAAAGTTTGCGCGGGATATG
>JAGLIN010000014.1 GCA_023142975.1 Candidatus Parcubacteria bacterium | reverse complement strand
CTTAATTATTAGACAGCTTTTTCAGCCAATTATAACTTTTAAAGCGTTAAAATTATATTATTTTTTTAACTTGGGAAAAATAATAATGTATCTTTCAACTAAGACGGGAATTATAACTAAAGCTTACTCTAAAAAAGAAAGAAAAAATAAAAGACCAGAAAATTTTCCCGCGAAAATGCCGAACGCGTTGGCAGAAATCGTCTTACATCAAATGAAGTTAATAAGCAAATTTAATGAACACAGAATAAATATCGCAAAATTATATCAAGAGAAGTTATCTAATAATAAAAATATAATTTTGCCAAAATCAACAGTGAATTCAAAAAATATATTTTTATGGTTCACGGTTTTAGTTGAAAATAAAAAAAAGCTAATTAAAAAAGCTCGTAGAAAACATATTATTTTAGGCGACTGGTTTCCGCAGGCGGTAGGACCAATTGAAGTTAACTTGGAAAAATGCGATTATAAAAAAGGCAGTTGTCCATTTGCGGAAGAGGTAAGTTTAAAATGCGTTAATTTACCGACACATTTTAGGATGGACAAAGAGGATGTAGAAAGGGTTGTAGGAGTGATAAATAATTGAAACAAAAAAATTTATGCGAATCAAAGAAATAACAAATAAATCCCAATGGGAAGAATTTATTTTGCAAAATAAAGAATCTACTTTTTTGCATTCTTGGAATTGGGGAGAGTTTAATAAAAACACTGACGAGAAAATTTGGCGAGTGGGGGTTTTTGATAATGAAAAATTAATCGCGGTTGCTTTAATTATAAAAGTAAAAGCAAAAAGAGGATCGTTTTTGTTTGTTCCACAGGGACCGATTATAAGTCAGGAATTGAAAGTTGAAAGTCAAAAGTTAATGGAAGAAATTTTTAGTTATTTAAAAAATTTAGGAAAAAAAGAAAAGGTTGGGTTTGTGAGGATTAGTCCTGTTTTGGAAAATAACGATGAGAACTTGAATATTTTTAAATCTTGCGGGTTTAGAAACGCGCCGATTCATATGATGCACCCAGAAATAACTTGGCTGTTAGATATTACAAAAAGCGAGGAGGAAATTTTAAAAGAAATGAGAAAAACACATCGGAATTTAATTCGTCGCGCTGGAAAAGATAGCGTTGAAATTATTCAAAGCGCGGAAGAAAAATATTTGAAAACATTTTACGATATTCACATGGAAACTGTTAAGCGACATAAATTCGTACCGTTTTCTTATGATTATATAAAAAGCGAAATTGAAGCGTTTAAAAACGATGATCAAATAAGCATTTTTTCCGCGAAATATAAAAACAAAATAATTTCGTCAGCAATAATTGTTTTCTTCGGCAATCGGGCATTTTATCATCACGGATCATCTCTATCGGAGTATAATAAAATCCCTTCGTCATATTTAATTTTATGGGAAGCGATCAAAGAGGCTAAAAAAAGGAACAAAGAAATTTTTAATTTTTACGGCATTGTTGAAAATAAACCAAAACATCCTTGGGCAGGCTTGTCTAAATTCAAAAAAGGGTTTGGCGGCTATAAAAAAGAATTAGTTCATTGTCAGGATATGCCGCTTAATAAAAAGTATTTGATTGCTTGGTTAATTGAAACGGGAAGAAAAATCAAGAGGGGATATTAGTTGTGAATAATAAATAATGTCATCCTGAGCTTGTCGAAGGATGGACAGATTCGCTAAATTTATCACCCTTCGACAAGCTCAGGATGACAAATTTAGCTTAATTCATTGTTTATAATTCAATTTAAGATGACCTCATTATTTAAAAAAAAGAAAAAAAAATGGCAAAGAAATAGAACTTCTTATAAACCAAAATCGTCCTTTTTTTCCACAAAAAGAAATCCTGTAAAGTTTTTGAAAAAAATAATAATCGCAGGATCTATTTTTTTAATTATTTATTTTATCTTTTTCTCACAACTTTTTCTGCTAAAAAAAATTAAAGTTGAAGGAAATAAAAACATTCTTTCAGATAATATAAAAGGGATTATAAATAATAATACTTCTCAACCGATTTTGGGATTTATTCCCGGGAATAATTTTTTTCTTAACAAAGACGAAGAAATAGAGACGATATTGCTAAACGAATTTTCTGAAATTGAATCAGTAGAGGTAAACAAAAAATTTCCAAGATTGCTGGAAATAAAAATTACAGAAAAAACTCCGCTTATTATATGGTGCAGACTAGACAATTGTTTTTATATAGACAATAATGGCACGGCTTTTCTATCTGCGGGAAAAAAAATATTCACAGAAAAAGATGAAAAAATTATAAAAATTATAGAACAACTGGAAATAGAAGAAGAGACAGAGGATAAACTTGAGATGAGCAAGGCAAAAAATGATGGCGCTGAAAATGAAAAAAAGAATGATGTAACCTACAAATTAAGCGCTGAACAATTTGAAAAAGTAAGATTATTTTTTGTTGGAGAAGAACAGAATGACTGGGTAGCGACCTACCCTGTTTTATTTGCAATAGCAGGGAAAGATTTGGGACTGCCTGTTTTGTCTGAACTTTCAGATCAACCTACTACCTATTCGCTCAGCTTTGCGCAAAAAAGGGTTGGTGATTTAAAAAGAATTGAAGTGCGTGATGATAAAAAAATATTTTATATTAGAATAAATTTTAATTTTGAGAACGAAAATATTTTCGTAAATATTATTGAAGAAGAAGAAGATAAAAAAGGAAAGGAAGAGGAGGAAGTCGTTTTTGAACCAATAAAAATAAACAGCAAGGTTTCTGACAGTGATTTTATAAATTTTGCTGTTGACATAGACGCGAAAATAAAAAATAACACAGTGTTAAATATTAACTACTATAAAACCAAAGGGACAAAAAGCAGGGAATTAATTGCTTATACTGACAAAAATACAAGGATTTATTTTAACACAATTGATAGCGCAAATTTACAAGCAAGTTATCTAAAAGATTTTTTATCAAAAGGGATAGATAGAAAAAAAATAGATACTTTAAAATATATATACCTCAAATCTGGAAATAAAATTTTTTATAAATGATTAATTGTAACTTGTGGTAATTAATGGAAATTAATTGTTGTCTGCAAAAAACGAGTAGTTACAATTAATTTCTACGAGTTTCAACTAGTTTCTATTGTTTTAATATTCTAAAAGTGCTATAATTCAAGCATAGAATTTAGTAAAATAAATATATGGCAACAACAAAAACAGGACCGAGCGACGGAAGTTATGATGAAGATGATCAAGATGAAAAAAAGAGAGGGTCGGAAAAAGACGAAAAATTTAGAAAAGAAATGGAAGAAATGGAAGAGGTAAGCAAAGAAATGGAAAAAAGGAAAAAGGAAAAACTAAAACAATTTAAAAAAAGAGAGGTAGAACCAAAAAAACAGATTAGGGAAGAGAAAGAAACCAAAGTAGGCGGACAGGTTACAAAGAAAAAAGTTTATGGACATAAAAAAGGAGAAGGGGTTTTTATAAGAAGCAAGGCAAAAGATTATCCATTAAAAATTCGAAAAAGTTTACATAAAGTTCATGGCCTTTCTCCTGAAGAGAAAAAGATATTTCCAGATATTGTGGCTGCTTACAATCCAACAAAAACCGTGCTAAAAAAAGATAAGTTAAAAAAGTTGCTTTACGAATTAAAACATATAAAAAGCGGGAGACGCGTAAGCGCTGATTTCAACAGACTGGAAGAAACTTTTAACAAGAGTTTTTTAAAGAAAAACTTTGGCAAAAGAAAAATAAACAATATAGAAAGAGTACTGTTAGGAAAGAAAGATCCTCTTAAACATGAAATGAAATCAGATTCAAACAGGACTCCCAGCAAAGGCAAGCCAGGATCATTTTCACCAATGTCAAAAGTTGGCAAAAGATTCTAATTTTAAAAATATGCTTTTATTATCTTGGGTAGGAATATTTATAATAAGCTTGGCTGTTCTTATAAAATCAGCTGATGTTTTTACGGA
>JAGLIN010000139.1 GCA_023142975.1 Candidatus Parcubacteria bacterium | reverse complement strand
TAGGGTTTATGCAACAAAGCCATTCAAAGTTACTTAAATTCTATTTCATCTCCAACTTCAAATCCCATTTCCTCCGCTGATCCTCCATTAATTTCCAAAACATACAAAGCTTTTTTGTTTGAACTAAAAAATTCACACTGTTCAGTTTTACATGGCTTGGCATTTTTTTCTATATAAATAATTTTGTTATTTTCATCAATCCAAATTATATCTAAAGGAATTAAAGTATTTTTCATCCAAGAATTATAACTACCTTCTTTTTCAAAAGTAAAAAGCATTCCACTGTCTATCGCCAAACTTTCCCTGTTCATTAATCCTGTTCTTCTTTTTTCGGAAGTATCCGCAATTTCAACATTAAAACATTTATTTTCAAAGCATATTTCAGAAATATTATTAGAACCATTCTTTTCTATTTTTTGGTTATTTTTGAAATTATTATTTTGCGCATAAAGAAACAAAGAGATTGCTATTAAAAACAGCATCAGACTTAAAATAATATTTAATTTGTTTATTGCTTTTAACATTTTATTTTTCTTATTTCCTCATTCTAACCTCATACTCAATTTGCTCTATTTTCCTTAAATTATTTTTCGCCTGATCATACTTAGTCCGTAAATAGCCAGTCATGTCAAATTTTACTAATTCTGTCATAATTTCATTGATTATTTTTTTCATTCTGTCTATCTCATTAAAATTGCCAGCCGCCGCTTGATTGATCGCTTGGCGAACCAACTCGCCAGTCAAATCGCAAAGGCCTCCTAAATAACTTCCTATATCTAAATTAATGCTTTTAATTTTATCAACTTTTTCTCCCGCCATTACAAAATAAAACATTTTCGCTTCCACATACTCCTCCGCTCCCGCCCGATAAGACCCTTCTTTGGAAATTCGCTTATGTCCAAAATCTTTTTCCAATTTCTGCAAAGTTTTTTCTATCTCAGTTAATTCTCCTTTCGCCTTTTTTAAATCGCCACGATGCAAAGAAAAAATCGTTCTCTTGGAACTATGCAAAACAACATCAGATAATTTAATGATCTGTCTTCTCTCGCTTTCTCCTTTATCGTAATCTTCTTTTAATTTTTGAATAAATTTTTTGTTGATCATAATTTTTGGGTTATTTTTTAATTGATAAACAATTCTTCAAAACTTCATTTTTTGCGTTTTTAATATTCTGCGCTTCTTGATTAAATTTAGAGATTTGATCTTCAATTTTTATAATTTGCGTGACAATCTTTTTCTGTTCGTCTATATTTGGCAATGGTATTTTTATTAAGTCGAATGTTTTAGCAGTAATAGCATCAAAAATTGTTCCATAAGCGTTTTTCTTAAATTGCTCTATTTCAAATTTTAAAGCAAAATATAAATAGTCTGAATTTAAATTTGAACTTGCTTTTACGCCATAACAAGATTGATTAAAAGTCATGCGTTTTTTTAGTTGAGCTAACGCGCCGACGGTTCCTCTTGCTGAAATAATAATATCTCCTTTATCAAGATATTTTGCATTACTGTTTTTTAATCCTTCTTCTGTAATCTTTTTTTCTGTTTTTTCTACAAAACGAGATTCTTTTTTAAAATCTGCGATAGATAACCATGGTATATTACCGTCCCAATATTCTGGCTTATTTGTGTTTGGCGTACCTCCTCCAATAATTTCAATCTCGCTTGATAAAATAACTTCATTGAATGCAGATTTGGATAATTGATAACTTTTTTTAATTTCTTTTTTTAGTTTAACAACTTTCTTGTTTATTTTTCTCTCTTTATTTTCTAAAATTTCAATTTCATCTATAATCTTTTCTTGAATATCTTTTGGCGGAAGCGGGATTCTTAAGTCTTTCAAATATTCTTTTGAAATATTCTTTAATCCTGAGCCAGTTAATCCTTCTATTATAAGATCAAAATTAAATTTATAAAAATAATAAATAAAACGATTTTCTAATTTATCATTATTTGATGCTAAAATAAAATTATGATCTGATGCTGAAAAATTTTTAGAAAGATGAATTGATGAATCTCCTCCATCTCCAATAATTATACTTTCTTCATTATAATCAGCGACATTTAAAAATTTATCTTGAATTTGACTTGAAGTAAAAAACGGATATTTTCCTTTTTCTATTCCAGTACCAGCAGATCTTTTTGATTTCGGCAAAAATTTTATATTGTCTCCCAATCTTGCTAAATCATATTTTGTCTCAATTTTAATTTTATTTTCCGCATTAGTGTTTATATTTTTATCAAAATCAACCTTATCAAACGACATCATATCAATCAAGTCAATCCGAAAAACATTTTTATTTAAAGATTCGTCAATTTTTCTTTTAAAATTTCCATCAAAAGCGTCTAAAATATACAAGCTTGCTTTTTGCGGATTGTCAGAAATGTTTATATCAAAAAGTTTTGTGCATTCGTCAATTGTTTTTCCTCTTTGAACTGGATGCATTCCTTCACTTCCCCGACAATTGCTAAATTCATAGCCTAAAAACGCTTTTTCTTCTTTTTGCTGTCCCGTTTTTACTAATACAACTTTTTGCTGATACGCTAATATAAAATACAAAAGTTTTTCGGCTTCAATCTCAATAATTTTTTCTTGCAAATCATCTTCATTTTTAACTTTTATTTTTTTCTTATATTCCAAATAAATCTCATGTTTTTGAATATTTTTATTTGGATTGTTTTGAATTAAAGAAATATAATCTTCAAAATTTATATCTTTCCATACAAAATTCACATATTTAGAAAAAATATTTTCAATGCCATTCACAGTAATATCTTGAAAACTTTGAAAAAACTTATTTATTGAATTTTCAATATTTTGCCAATCATTATTATTTCTGCGACGCAAAAATAGGACAACCGTATTTGTTCCTGTTGCCATAAAAGTATTTGAACCAAATTCTGTAATTGCGATAATCTCAAAATATTTAAACAAAATTTCTCTTGCCCTTGTATAAATTCCAGTGCTTAATATACTTGACGGCAAAATAATTCCAGCAATTCCACCTTCTTTTAAAAGTTGTTTCATTCTTTCAATAAAAAGAACTTCTATTTCCCTGCTCTTGTCAGTAAAATAATTATAAAGTGTAAAACTTTCTTTT
>JAGLIN010000138.1 GCA_023142975.1 Candidatus Parcubacteria bacterium | reverse complement strand
TCGGCTTCAGAGTAGAATCTAGGAATAAATAAAATGGAGGATAAAAAAAGTGATAGGATCAAAAAAAGAAAGGGCGGAACGCAACAGAACAATAATAGAAAACATGAGCGAAGAAGATGAGGGGTTCGAAAAAACATTTAGAGATATATTTTATTTTTTTTGGATATGTCCTATTGATCTATCAAAAGCAAAAAATAAAAACACAAAATAAAAGCAGTAATCCTGCTTTTCTTTTTTATTCATCCACATCGAAACCTTTTCTAATTTTTTCTATTTTTTCTAATGAATCTGAAAATCTCTTTATATTTTCCTTGACTTTTTCTGGCAATTTTTCATTTAATAGCATATCCGTTTGCCTTACCAAAGATTTTATTAATTCGTCAAAAACTTCTAACTCAATTTCTGAAATACCAATTTCTGAACCATCCTTACCCAAATTTATATCCATTTTTTCCAAAACTTCCTTGAGTCTTTTTTCAGAAATTTGCAATAAAAATAGAGGAACATTCCTAATGGTTGTTTCAACTAATTTATTTTCTTTATTTAATTTTACGCCATCTTCTATAGTAGTTCCGTTTTTTTTATTATACTTCTTTATCTCGTCTAATTTTTTATAATATCTTTTACTTTCTACATCTACATTTGCCTCATCTAAAGTACAAATCACATTTCCCGTTTTCTTTTCTATAATAACATTATCAGCATGATGAGTTAGATCATCTTCTACTGAGGTATGAACAATAATAAATTCTTCTTTTAGAATTTTATTAAAAATAACAGTTATCAACATTTCAAAGATAATGCCATGTTTATTTTCTTTTCTATTTCTAGAATCCTCAAAAGATTCATTATCATCTTTGAATTTAAACTCCAATTCTTCAACTATTTCATTTTCCTCTTTTCCAATAATAGCGCCTCGCTTATCAACAATATCAGGCGGACCATATTTTGTATTTATTTCTGTCGCAAAATGTTTTAATAAATTTTTAATACCATCAACAGATTTTTGTTCATTTCTAACACCTTTTGTAAATCTTTCACGAAGATCTTCAATCTTCTCATCTGTTTGTGGATTTTGTCTTTCAAATTTAGGCATAATAAAATATTATTTAAATAATTTCTACCCAGCTTTAGCTGAGGGTCAGTGAGGTTTTAACCTCACTGATTTTAAAATCACTGAAGCTAAAGCTTCACAAACCCTCAGCTAAAGCTGGGTAGAATAAACTCTATCAATTTAACAATTTAACAATCTTACTAAATTCCTCCTCCGAAAAAAAGTCAATCGTAATCTTACCAGACACACCGTGTTTTTTGATTTTAATTCTAGTTCCTAATTTCTGTTGAATACTATCTTCCAAATCCTGAATATACGGATCGGACTGTTTTAAAACTTTTCTTTTGTGCGAATGCACTGTCACTTCTTTAACCTTATTTTCCGCAGCTCGCACCGTGAGATTATTTTTCAAAATCAATTCATAAAGCGCTCTTTGCTTTTCGGGATTTTCTAAACCTAAAATCGCCCGCGCGTGTCCTTCGGTTATTTTTCCTGTAATAATTCCCCGTTGAATTTCAACTGGCAAATCTAATAATCTAATAATATTCGCGATCGCGGACCTGCTTTTTCCAGTTTTTTTTGCTATTTCTTCCTGTGTTAAATTAAAATCTTCACCAAGCTTTTTATACGCTTTTGCTTCTTCAACCAGATTAAGATTATCTCTCTGAATATTTTCCACTATTGCCAATTCTAATTTTTGTTGGTTCGTCGCTAAGCGAACAATCGCTGAAATTTCTTCAAGTCCGATAAGCTTTGACGCCTGCAAGCGTCTCTCTCCGGCGATAAGCTCATATTTGTTGCCGTTTATTTTTGTAACTAAAATCGGCTGTATTACGCCATGTTCCTTGATTGATTCTGATAATTCCTTTAAATTATCTCCGTCAAAATAATATCTCGGCTGGTTTGGATTTGGAACAATATCTTCTGTAGGAATTTTTATAATCTCATCAGAATCCGAACTCGCAAAGCCATTCTTCTTTAAGGGAACAGCTGTTTTTTTATTTAATTTATTTGGAATCAGGGAAGAAAGTCCTGTTCCTAAGCTTGTTTTTGCCATAAAGATTGTTTTAAATTTTATATTTCTTTTAACCTGTCATTGCGAGGAGCCTGAGTGAGCGTAGCAAACGAAATGGCGACGAAGCAATCCCGTGATTAAATTCTCTGTGTATAGTTACGGGATTGCTTCGTCATTCCACTACGCTATCGCTCCGTTCCATTCCTCGCAATGACAGGCAACTCACCTCCCAATCATCTCTCTCGCCAAATAATCATACGCCTTCGCTCCAGAACTGCTTGGCGCATATTGCAAAATCGTTTTTCCAAAACTCGGCGCTTCGGCCAAAGAAACATTTCTTGGAATTATCGCGTCAAAAACATATCCCGGAAAATGCCTTTGAACTTCTTTGATGATCTGATGTGAGAGTTGATTTCTTTTATCATACATCGTCAAAACCGCGCCCATAATTTCCAAATTTTCTTTAAGATTTGTTTTGATTAAATCTATTGAATTTAGCAATTGGCTTAATCCTTCTAAAGCGTAATACTCGCATTGAATCGGAATAATAATTTTATCCGCCGCTGTTAAACTATTTACGGTTAGCAAACCTAAACTGGGCGGGCAATCAATTAAAATATAATCATAATCATTTTTAATATCTTTGATAGCGTTGTAAAATTTAAATTCTCTTTCTGTCGCTTCCACAAGTTCAACGGTTGCTCCAGCTAAATCCTGCGTTGCGGGAACAAGGTCATAATTTGATAAAGGAGTTTTTATAATCGTGTCTTTTAATAGCGTTCGCCCAGACAAACTATCGTAAATATTTCTCTCTATATTTTCTGGTCTAAACCCCAACCCAGTCGTCGCGTTCGCCTGCGGATCCATATCAATCAAAAGAATCTTTTTATGATACAAGGCCAAATAGGCTCCTAAGTTCACAGAAGTCGTTGATTTTCCCACTCCGCCCTTTTGATTTACTAAGGCAATTATACTCATGGTTGTATTATAGTATAAGCGAGCCTTATTGACAAATGGCGTTATAAGGGATTACAAAAATTACAGTACAGAACGGCTTTGTTGCACGAACATTCT
>JAGLIN010000137.1 GCA_023142975.1 Candidatus Parcubacteria bacterium | reverse complement strand
CGATTATTGCTTTTTTGTTCAAAAGACTTTAATTTGTCTTTCAAAACTTGTTTTTGATTGATGAGAACATTTTTCGCTTTTTGGTATTCTTTGATATTCAAAACACTTTCCAAATAAGCAGTCATCAATTTTTCCAACTTCTCATCAAGTTTTGAAAGTTCCTTTTTCGTCTTTTGTGCAAAAAAATCTGATGATTTGCTTGATTGGATTTTTTCCTTTTTTAATTCTGTAATCATCCAATCAGCGCAATCATCAGGCAAAGAAACTTTTTGAAGTTCGGTTTTGATTTGAGATGAAATTTTTTCTTCTCTGGTAAATACATTTTGCGTGCATTTGTGGCGCGGATTTTTCTTTGTGCAGTAGTAGTAAATATATTCTTTCCCGCTTTTCTTGATTTTCTTATCTGCCGTGATTGTAAATCCGCACTCACCGCATTTGAAAAATCCACGATAAAGAAAAAATTTCATCTTTTCGTCTCTCTGCGGTTTTGATTTTCTTTTCATCACTTCCTGAACTTCATCAAAAAGTTTCTTTGTAATAATCGGTTTATGTTTTCCCTCGTAAAATTCTCCACCATAACGAATTAGTCCATAGTAAAATGGATTTTGTAAAAAATATTGATAATTTGAAACGGAAAGCATTTTGCCTTTCTTGCCAACAAGCCCCAAGCCGTTGATAATCTTTCGGAGATTTTTCAATGTGTGATTACCCGAAGAGTATATCTCAAATGCCTTTTTGATAAATGGCGATTTTTCTTTATCAACATAAATTAGTTTTGTTTCCTTATTATTGAGATAGCCCAAAGGAGCCATTTGAGGCCATAAGCCATTTTTCAATTTTTGTCGATGACCTCTCTTTATATTCTCCGAAAGATTATCAACATAATATTTTGACTGTCCGAAAGCAATACTCAACATAAATTTTCCCTGTGGCGTTGGATCAAACCAGAAAGTCGGAAATTTGAGCTCTTGAATTACGCCAGTATCCACAAGATAAATAATTTGTCCGCCATCAACGCTATTTCTTGCCAATCTGTCGGGGTGCCAAGCTAAAATTCCCACAGCTTTGCCCGCTTCAAGTTTTTTCAACATCTCGGCAAAGAGAGGGCGACCAGGTTTTTTTGCAGTTTGTTTTTCTACAATGGTATCAACGATTTCCAAATTTTCTTTTTTAGCCAATTCTTGTAATTCAGAAATCTGGTCGCCAATACTCCGCACTTGTCTATCTTCCGAATCAATAGACTTGCGGGCGTAGATGAAAAACTTTCTGGTTTGATTATTTGTATTGTTTGAGTTTGTCATAAGTCAAAATATTATTAAAAATTATCGCTTCCAAGTTTCGCCAACGGCGAAACAAAAAAGATTGGTTGCAAAACTTTGTTTTGCTTTGGCTTTGCCAAAACGAACTTCCAAATCCAAAACCAAAACATTTCTTTTTTGCCACGCGGAGCGTGGCAAATCATTATAAATTCAGGGCTTGGCGCGCAGGGCGCGCCGTTTGCGGAGCTTTGCTCCGCCGATAATTCCCCCGAAATTTCAAATTTTAAAAATTGGCGGTGCCTTTTGGATAAAATCCGAACTTATTTTGAAGAAAATCCCGACCAATAATTTTGTTTTCTCGCGCTCCGCGCGCGAGGTAATGTCCGACTAATAATTTACGATTTGCGTTTCCGATTTCTTTTTTTCCGCGCCTGCGGCGCGGTTTTTTTGCCCCCCCTTTTTTTCTCCGCCTTTGGCGGAGCAATTTTTTCTTTACGGGCTTTACCTAATTTTTTGGTCGGGCTAAAAATTTTGACTTTTTGTAATTTTAGATGTACTATTGTAATAGTTGAAGTAAATTGTATACTCTACTTTAATGTTACTACTATACTAATGATATGTCAAAGGATAAAAACTTAGCAAATAATATAGTAAGGTTGCGAAAGCAAAAAGACCTTTCGCAAGAAAGGTTAGCAAGACTATCTGATGTTGCCAATAATACAATTATTAAAATGGAATCAGGGGAAAATGATAATCCTACTCTTGAAACTTTGCGAAAAGTTGCCAAAGCATTGGATATTTCTGTTGATAAGCTAATAAATTAAAAATATGAGATGCAAAAATTGTAAAAACGAATTATCAGAGAATACAAAGTTTTGTGGAAAATGCGGGCAAAAGATTGATACGGTCACAAAAGTCACATCAAAAAAAGACGAGAGTGAAGAAAAGAAATCTCCACTTGTTGGTGTAATTACCATTGTTATTTTTATTGTAGCTTTTGTGGGTTTCCGCTATTTAACACAAGAAGCAATTTCTCCTTCGTCAAATTTAAATACTCAAGGTGGTGTTTCAAAATCAGAACTTATCGTGGATACTGTTCGTGAAATTAAATCCGCGACTGCATTGCCTATTCAACTTGATGAGATAACGATGTGGAATAATGTTACGGCTCAACCGAGTGCAATTAGATATCACTACACTCTTTCTGACGTTGATATTAATAGTTTGAGTAACGACTATTTTAAAAGTTATTTAGGTCCAATTTTGTGCGAAAACCAAGATACAAGATATTTGCTTGATCAGGGAATAGATATGGAATACTCATATCTTGTTCGAGGTTCAGTTCAAAGTTATTTCGTTTCTTTTACCAAAGCTGATTGTTTATAAAAATATGTTTTGCGAAAATTGTGGAAATAAAATAGCCAAAGATTCAAAATTCTGTCCTTCATGCGGAGTAGGATTGGAAAAAACAGAGGTTATAAAAAATACTCAAGAGAATACCGAGGTAGTATCTACGGTGAAAGACAAAACGAGTATATTTAACTCAATAATTTCGGTCATATCTTTCATCGCCGCTTTTATCATAGGTAGGTTTCTTGGTTTTGTTGTTGTTTTTCTTTTTATTGGTGCTTGGGCTTTAGGCGAATGGTTTCCGAAATGGTACATGAAGCGCAGGAAAGTGAATACTATTTTGGTTAAATGGATTGTATGGTCAAACATTCTAACTTGGTTGTTGCCACCGCTCGGGGTTCTAACTAGTTTTGCTACCTTGAGGTTTGGAGATTATTTTCCTAGCGAAAATGAAAAATATAAAACTATTGCTACTATTGCTTTAACCGCTTCAATTCTTAATGCGATTAGTGGCATCTTGATAAATCTATAAAAATAATGGGGAAAATAGAAATAGTAGAAAAATTGAATGGTTTTTTAGACAAACACGCTTCGTTTACAGAGGAATGTCATGTTGTGTATATGCTCGTTGAAGCAAGGAAAGTGCTCGACCGAGAAAATAATCGTAAATATCCTATACTCCGATTTTATTGTAACTGGTCTGTTCACACTGATAAAAATTCAACAAAAGAAATGGTAATGGTAATGAAAGATATTTACGAAGATATAAAAAAGCAAATTACCAATCCTGCTCTTGTTGGCATGAATGGAAAAACAAAAGTTATTGGTTTTATGTATATGGAGGATTTACAAGTAGAAATGGCAAAATTTTTACAAGAATATGAATTACCAATTTCTCTAACGGAAAAAAGTAATTGGCTTGAATTTGTAAAACTCTTTGTAAAAATTTTAGCCGATCAACCGATCAATACTCCATCTTCTGACATTAAGCAATTTGCTTTTCTTCCAGCGAATGACGGCTGTGTTCGTGGCAGAATTGATTTTAATAAAAATGTCGGGCAATATAGCTACTACCAATTCGGTAACGCTTATTGATTTTACTTGTTCGTCCGAAAAAAATTAGGTAAAGCCCGTAAAGAAAAAATTGCTCCGCCAAAGGCGGAGAAAAAAAGGGGGGGCAAAAAAACCGCGCCGCAGGCGCGGAAAAAAAGAAATCGGAAACGCAAATCGTAAATTATTAGTCGGACATTACCTCGCGCGCGGAGCGCGAGAAAACAAAATTATTGGTCGGGATTTTCTTCAAAATAAGTTCGGATTTTATCCAAAAGGCACCGCACTGTTATAAATTTTACAATACAGTTTGATAGCAATAATTATTCTGCTTTATTTGGGATAGTTTATTCATATTATACTTTCTCATAAAATTTAGAACGGGGCTCCGCACTGTTATAAAATAAAATTATGCCCAAGAAAAAAATGCGCGCTATTAAAAATAATAGTTTTACCGAGTTTCTGCTTTATACAACTCCGAATGAAAAAGTGAAAGTGGAGATTTTTTTGCGTGATGAAAATATCTGGCTTACGCAAGAAAAAATAGCAGAACTTTTTGGAGTAAAAATTCCTGCAATTTCAAAACATTTAAAAAATATTTTTGAAAGCGGTGAATTAGATAAAAAAGTGGTTATTTCCATTTTGGAACATACCACTCAGCACGGAGCTATTAAAGGAAAAACACAAACAAAACTTGTGAAATTTTATAATTTGGATGCTATAATTTCTGTTGGTTATCGTGTAAATTCTCAAACAGCAACACAGTTTCGCATTTGGGCAACGGAACGGCTGAAAGAATATATTATCAAAGGTTTTACTATGGATGACGAACGGCTTAAAAATCCTAACACCATTTTTGGACAGGATTATTTTGAAGAACAGTTGGCAAGAATAAGGGACATTCGCTCCAGCGAAAGAAGATTATACCAAAAAATAACTGACATTTACGCGCAATGCAGCGCCGATTATTCTCCGACTAATGATATTACTAAACAATTTTTTGCCACTGTGCAAAATAAACTTCATTTTGCTATAACGGGAAGAACCGCTGCGGAAATAATTCACGAGAGAGCGAATAGTAAAAAATCTAATATGGGATTAACAACATGGAAATATGTCCCAAAAGGAAAAATTAGGGAAACTGATGTTGTGATCGCTAAAAATTATTTGGCTGAAAAAGAACTTGATAAATTAAACAGAATTGTTGATATGTATTTAAGTTTTGCTGAAATGCAGGCGGAGAAAGGTATTGCAATGTATATGAAAGATTGGATAAAAAAACTTAATGCCTTTATTAAATTTAACGAACGAGAAATTTTAGAGAATTCAGGCAAAATAAGCCATGAAGTTGCGGAGGCGCTGGCGCTTGAAGAGTATGATAAGTTTAAAAAAATACAGGATAAAAATTACATTTCTGATTTTGATCGGGAGGTTAAAAAGATTTTAGATTCTAAAAATAAAAAATAATTATGTTTAATTCTGAAGTAAGATGAAAATTAATTTGGCGAGAAATATTTTTATTGAGAAAGCGTTTGATCCAAAAGCGCAAGGTTAATAATTTAATAAAATAAAAATATGGGAACAAAGTCATCAAACAAAAAGTTTATGAAAAGCAAAAAGGTGTCTGTGTAGTATGCAAAGAAAAATTTGAAATAGAAGAAGTGGAAGCAGACCATATAACTCTTTGGCATGAGGGCGGAAAGACAATAGATGAAAATTGTCAGATGTTGTGTAAGGAATGTAATAGGAGAAAATCTGGGAAATAAAAAATTGATTGAGATTGTGGGGGGGATTGAGAAGCAATGATTAAGTGTTAAGAAAAAATAGTATGATAAAGAAAAAACAAAACTATAAATATATTATTCGACTCTATTCATTTGTTGATGAATATCTTTCCGATGTTCCAGAAAAGCATAAAAACTTACCTGATGTTATAGTGTCATTTTGTATTGTAACAGAAAAACTTTTTAAAATAAAACTATATAAGAAAAACCCGGTTTTAGTTTATGAAAATAAAAAAATTAAAGATAATGATGCACTTATTTCCGTGGTAAAGAAAAAAGAATCAAACAACATGGAAACTATTGGAATAGGAGAAACAATAAATAGATATAAATTAGTGTTTGATGGTAAATTTTCTAGTGATGAAATGCAAGCTTTAATTGATATTTATAAAGTTAGAAATCATTTTATTCATAGTTATAAATCAGATGATGATATGTTATCTGATAGTGAAAATATTGTTAAAAAGATGGGAACGGTATGGGAAAAGATTTCTGTTCAAGCAATATCTATAGACCTCACACCATCAAACAG
>JAGLIN010000136.1 GCA_023142975.1 Candidatus Parcubacteria bacterium | reverse complement strand
TACCGGGAATATTTTCTATAGACTCTAACGCTTTTTTAATCGCCATCGGTTTTATTTTTTCCGCTAAACCAACTGCTATTGCCGCCAGAGAATTATAAATATTAAACTCACCAATAAGCGACAATTTTATAGCTAACTGCCCTTTGTCAGTTTTAATATTAAATTCTGTTTCTTTTTCTTTCAAAACTATATCTGCTGCTCTGATTAATTTTACGCCATTTACTTCCTTGTATCCCTTTAAGCTAAAAGCATATTTTTTCATTTTTTCAAATTCCAAAAAACTTTTTAAATCTTCATCATCATAATTTATTATTAAATTTTCCAAGTTTCCGGTAATCAAAGCATTATGAGAATCTTTATAATTTTTATAAGTTTTGTGATAATCAAGATGATCGCTCATCATATTTGTCAGAACAACTGTTTTATAAGGAACGCCCCAATGCCTATATTGGACAAGCCCGTGCGAAGAAATTTCAACAATTGCATAATCACATTTTTCTTTTACTGCTTTTGCTAAAAACTTCTGAAAATAAAATGGTGATGTTGTTGTTAATTTCACATCATTGAGCCATTTTTTATCGCCTATCTGAAAATTGGCGGTTGAAAGCATCGCGACTTTATATCCGCCTTCTTCCAAAATTTTCGCAATCATATTAACAGTCGTTGTTTTTCCCTTCGTTCCAGCAACGCCAATAGCCCTGATTTTTTTTCCCGGAAAACCATAAACAAGCGCCGCCAGAACTGCTCTTATTTTATGAGTAAATAAAATAAAGCTATACGGAATTATTTTTCGCAGGATTTGTTTGAGTTTATATAACATAATTTATATATTTCGAAATTATTAATTAATTTTAAAAGTTGGATCTGGCATTCTATGCCAATTATTCCCTATGTTCCCACCGGTATCTTTTAAATCTTCACCGACTGAATATAAGATATTCTTCTCTTTAGAATATCTCAAGGGATTGCCATCAAAATAGTCTAACGGAACAGACGATAAATAATCAGGAACTAATTCACCTAGTGAGGCAGGATAATCGCCAGTATTATTTTTAAAAGCTTTTATGGCAATGATTGTTTGTGTTACAGATACTAATAAATCTTCATCACACTTTTTTTTATTTACTGAAAACAAACTGTGCGCAGTGATGTCATATAATGTTTTTCCAATAAAATTTTCAGTTAAATATGCCTTTAAGAATGAGGAGGGAGCTTTTTTCTGAATTTCTATTACTTGAATGTCACCATAAAACTTATCTGTATTTTTAATAGCTCCTCTTGCATGTTCTGCAAAAATTGCTTTTGTTTTATTTGGCCTAAAATAATAATTGTTTTTTAATTTTTGCGATATATCATGACTTTGTTCTCCCGTATAAGATTGTAAAATTTCGGTATTACCATTTACAAACGCGTCAATAATCAATGACTGCATATAATATTCACCTTTGAAAACAGTGATAAATCCATCTTCGTTTTTATAAAACTGATTCATGTCCTGAGCATATTTTTTTAGTTCGTCAGTGCTTAAATTTGATGAAGCAATAATATTTTGGACAGCTTCTAATCCTGTTTCCTTCATAGATATTGCGACGAGATATTCCAAAAGAGAAACTTGTGATTCTTGAATTTTTTGTCCAATATATACGGAATTTAATACTTCTTTCATCGCATCGCTGTCTTTTCCTTGCTTACTTAAATACAATGCTCTTATTGAACTCAAACGAGCCATTTGTCTCCAAGAATTCAACGATGGAAAAACTATATTAAGATTAATATCTTCTGGGTTAGCAAAGGCTGGGTTTTGAAATTTTGGCTTATGAGAAGCTTTGGAAAAATACCTAAAAGCTTCTTGATTGCGAGAAACAATTTCTTCTGCTAATTTTTCATCCCACATCTTTTGATTGATCATATCAAGAATATCTTCTGATCTTCCTTCGGGCTCATAAATAACATCTTCTATCTTAATCAAATCAAAATAAGCGTTATCCTGATCAGAAACCGTAACTTTTTGCAGACTCAAATCAGAATCATTAATAGGAATTATGTCTTTTGTAAATAAGCCAAGAAAACTTGGAAGCGAAATTACAATAAGAACTAAAACAATAACGCTAAAGATTATAGAAATGATTTTTTTCATAATACTGTAAATTAATAATTTAATAAATTTAGCCTTTGAAATTGATTTGAAATTTGATATTTAGAATTTGATATTCAAAACATTTATTGTAGCAGTTTACTCAGCAATTAAAATAATACTTTATACATTTTTTCTTAATAAAAACACATACTTTATCCCTTCAATCACAATAACCTCTATCGCGCAAACAAAGAAAATCAAAGACCAATCAGTAAGATTTAAGGCGGTTGTTTGAAGAACTTTTTGCATAAACGGATGATAGATTGCGACAAGCTGTAAAATAAATCCTAAGATTACCGCAACTACTAAATATTTATTTGAAAAAATATCTTTCTGCCAAAGCGAGTGCCGTAGAGAACGAATAGAAAAGACATAGACTAAAGAATCAACAGCCAAGATTGAAAAAGCAATCGTGCTGGCATGTCGAAAATCACCAGTAATATTATTAATATAAATAAACGCCGCCAGTGTCAAAACTCCGCTAATAATACTGATCGTGGCAATTAGTAATTTAATTTCAAAATTTAGAAGAGGTTCGTCTTTTTTGCGCGGCGGTTCTTTCATAATATTTTTTTCTTTTGGCTCTAATGTCAAAGCGACATCAGGCAGACCATCTGTCACTAAATTTATCCAAAGAATTTGCGCGGCAACAAGAGGAAGAGCCATTTCTTTGGGAAGAAAAATAAGCGCTCCCATAATGACGATAACCTCGCTAAAGCTATCTGAGACAAGGTATAAAATAACTTTTCTGATATTTTCAAAAATAACCCGTCCTTGCTCCACGGCAGTAATAATTGTCTTGAAGTTATTATCCAGCAAAACAATGTCCGCCGTTTCCTGCGCCACTTCCGTACCACTGCCGAGAGCCACACCAATATCAGCCGATTTGAGCGCCGGCGCGTCATTCACGCCGTCTCCCGTCATTGCCACAACTTCGCCTTTGCTTTGCCAGGCATCCACAATTCTAGATTTATGCGACGGAGAAACCCGCGCGTAAACTTTTATTTTACTAACAATACCGCTAAATTCTTTAGTGCTCATTTGATCCAATCGCGCCCCCTCTAAAACATTATCGTCTTCAACATTCATTCCTAATTCATTGGCTATAGTTTTGGCAGTAAGGCGATTATCACCTGTAATTATAATTGTTTTGATACCAGCGTCTTTTGCTAATTTTATTGTATCTTTTGCTTC
>JAGLIN010000135.1 GCA_023142975.1 Candidatus Parcubacteria bacterium | reverse complement strand
AAGAATGTTCGTGCAACAAAGCCATAATAAACTTATTATTTTTTCAAATCTAAAATTTATTTTAGTTCTCCTAAAAGTCATTAAAGTTAAATAAAATTTTCATAAATAGCCACTATTTCACAATCTTATCCACAATCCCATACTTCCTCGCCTCTTCCGCGCTCATGTAATAATCACGATCAGAATCTTTTTCAACTTTTGATAATAATTGACCAGTATTTTTGGCAAGAATTTTATTGAGACGATCTTTCACTTTCAAAATATGCTTCGCGGAAATATCAATGTCGCTCGCCTGCCCTTCCGCGCCGCCCATAACTTGATGGATCAAAACTTCCGCGTTAGGAAGAATAAACCTTTTACTTTTTGCTCCAGAAGAAAGCAGAAGTGAAGCGGCGGAAGCGGCAAGTCCGACGCAGACGGTTGAAATGTCGCACTTCGTATAATTCATCGTGTCATAAATCGCCAGCGCCGAAGAAACAACTCCGCCAGGAGAATTTATGTAAAGCATTACATCAGCTTTCTCGTCCTGTTTTTCCAAAAACAAAAGCTGGGCGATTATTGTATTCGCGGTATCGTCATTAATAACGCCGCTCAAAAAAATAATTCTCTCCTTTAAAAGCCGCGAATAAATGTCATACGCTCTTTCGCCATAATTTGATTTTTCTATTACGGTTGGAATTAAGTTCATAGATTTGATGTTAAATATTTAATATAACTGTCATTGCGAGGAGCCCGAGCGAGCGTATACGACGGTGCCATAGTCCGAAACGGAGCCGCAGCGAAGTGAGGCTGTGGCACCGCATTTGCAAGTCTTGCATTCTGCGGTTCCACAGCTCTGCGGAGACTATGGAACCCTCGCACTTTCTCACTCCACTGCGGTTCCGTTTCGAAATGACAAAATGGGCTGTATAATTTAGAATAATATTACTATATTTTTATTTCTCATTCCCTTCCGCCACCTTCTCTAATATCTCAAAAACCTTCTCATTCATAACAACCCCCGCCATGTGATCTTTGAATTTTTCTATATCCATATTTTTTCTCAACTCTTCTTCGTTAGGATAAAGTTTCAAAGTCTCATTAACTCTTTGCTCTATCTCCTCATCACCTATCTTTATTTCTTCTTGCACAGAAATTTCTCTCATTACTAATCCCGTCTTAGTTCTTTTCTCCGCCATTGACTGCCATTCGCTTTTCAATTTTTCAAGATCAGTATTTACATTTTTTAAATACTCCTCAAATTCAATTCCCGTTTGGGTAATATTACTTTTAAATTCATTGACCATATTCGTCAACTCAGATTCAACTAAAGTCTCTGGTATTTCAACCGTTGTTTTTTCCACTACTTGATCAATTAATTCGCCTCTCAATTTTTCTTTAGCCTTTCCCTCTTCTTCCATTGTCATCCCTTTTTTTATGCTCTCTCTTAAATTTTCCACACTTTCAAATTTGCCAAGTCCTTTGGCAAACTCATCGTTTATTTCAGGTAAATTAACTTTTTGGACAAGATTGATCTTAACTTTAAAACTTGCTTTCTTTCCCGCTAATTCTTTTTTATAATTCTCCGGAAAGACTAGATCGAATTCTTTCTCTTCGTCTTTTTTCATTCCTACTAAATTATCCTCAAAGCCAAAAATAAATTTTCCTTGCCCGATAATCAGGGGGTGATTTTTACTCTCCCCGCCTTCAAGTTTTACGCCGCCAACTCTTGTTTCAAAATCAATCTCTACTCTATCGCCTTTCTCTGCTGATTCATCTTTGGTAATATAACTCGCCTTTTTCTTCTGTAAAGTTTTTAATTCTTTCTCTATCATCTCATCATCTATTTTCTTAACTTCCATTTTTCCAAACACTGTTTTGTAATCGCCTAATTTTATTTCTGGCATAACAGAAATGACAATTTTATATTCCAAAGAATTATTCGGCGCCGCTTTCGTAATTTCCGCTTTCGGCTGACCGAGCGGATTTAATTTGTTTTCTTTGATTATTTCTGAATAAGATTTTTCAATTGCTTCATGACTCGCTTCTTCAAAAATAGCGGCGTCGCCAAGCTGTTTTTTAGCAACATCTTTCGGAACTTTTCCCTCCCGAAAACCGTCTAATTTAATATTTTTGGCCAACTTATCCAATGCTTTGTTCATATATTTTTCCATTTCTTCTACGGAAATTTCAACAGTAATTTCCTTCTGTGATTTTGGCAAGTCTTTTATTGTATTTTTCATTTGTTTTTTCTTAAATTTATTTAAAGTCTGTCATCCTGAACTTGTTTCAGGATCTATTATATTTTAGGTTTAATTTATCCTATTCAAAAATAACCTTTCGTCTATAACGCAAACACAATTATTTTTTAAATATCGTAATTGTGTTTTCGCTCCAGTCAAAATGTTTCGTGATTTATAGGTTAAATTATCCTAATTACTGATAGATCCTGAAACAAGTTCAGGATGACAGGTAATATCATATCTAATTTTTACTTCCCCAACTCTCTCCTCAACTGCGGCACTACTTGCTTTTTTCTGGAAACCACCCCTTTCAAAAACATTACATTATCCTTAATTCCACCTTTGAAAATCTTCTCAGCCAAAACATTTTCTTCCTCCCCGATTATATACAAATAAGAATTATTTTTAATAATATCAACCACCGCGAAAAACAGATAATCTAACTTTTCTTTTTTCTTCTTCCTCGCCAATTCTTTAATAATTTTATCTTTCTGTAAATTCACGCTTTCCGGATTTGTTGTTTCCCAAACACCAATTCCAACTTTATATTTTCCCATCTCAAACTGCTTGTAATCTTTATTTACAATATCCTTCACGGAAATTCCTTTCAAACTTGATTTCGCCGCAAACAAATCTTTCGTAAATTTTTTAAGATTTAATTTAGCAATTTTATTTAATTCTTTTAATATTTTTTTATCTTCATTAGTTGTGGTTGGAGAATTAAAATTTAATGTATCTGAAATAATACAAACTATTATAATGACAGCCGAGACTTTATCTATCTTAATATTTTCCTCTTTTAAAATTTTATACATCACAGATCCCGTACAGCCAATCGGCTCAACTCTTGTATAAATCGGTCTTGAAGATTGCAATCCACCCAGATTATGATGATCAATAATCGCCAGCAAATTATCTTCCGTTAGTCCGTCAATTATTTGATTTGGCTCCGTCGTATCAACAAGAATCACTTTCTCATTTTTTATTTTTTTTAACAATCTTGGTTTTTTAATTTTCAAAAAATCCAAAACAAATTTTGTTTCATTATTTATCTCATCCGCGATCACCGCTTCAACCTCAACTCCAAATATTTTCTTTCCAAATTTTGAAACCAAAACCGCCGTCAAAACCGAATCCGCATCTGGATTTTTATGTCCGATGGAAATAGTTTTATTTTGCATTTTTATAAAATAATAAATTACACACACGGAGTGTTGAACGAGCCGCAGCGAAGTTCAACCGAATAGCGATAATTTTAATCTTACGATTTTTCAAGTCAAACTCCGTTGCGGCTCGTTTGACACTCCAAAACAATATCCAATTTACTCCTTGTCTTCTTTAACCTCCCTATCTTTACTTTTTTCTTCTGATTTTTTTTCATCATCAGAATTTTCTTTCTTATTCTCCACCACATCAATTTTCCACCCTGTCAATTTCGCCGCCAAGCGAACATTTTGTCCCTGCTTCCCTATTGCCAACGACAACTGATCTTCATCCGCGTAAGCAACCGCGATTTTTTTATCTTCGTCTATCTCAATATGCGATATTTTCGCTGGCGACAAAGCATGCTGAATATATTTATCAACATTTTTATTCCATTCAATAATATCAATTTTTTCCCCGCCGAGCTCATTTATAATTGTCTGAATTCTTGTTCCTCTTTGCCCAACACACGAACCAACAGGATCTATTCCATCTTCATTTGAACAAACCGCTACTTTAGATCTTGAACCAGCCTCACGCGCGATTGATTTTATTTCCACAGTTTTAGAAAATATTTCTGGAACTTCAAGTTCAAATAATTTTTCAATAATCTCGGCATTAGTTCTGGACAAAACTAAACTAGCGTCTCTTGATTCTTTTTCAACTTTAACTATATAAACTTTAAGTCTTCGCCCCACTTCGTATCGCTCGCCACTTATTTGTTCGGCTGGATAAAGAATTCCGACAGCCTTTCCAATATCAACAAAAACATTTCTTCCTTCAACTCTCTGAACTGTTCCATTTACAACTTCTCCTTCTTTATCTTTAAATTCATCAAAAACCGCTGCTTTTTCCGCTTCTCTGATTTTTTGAATCATAACCTGCTTCGCGGTCTGCGCGGCAATTCTTCCAAAATCGCTTTTTGAAGGAAGCGCGATTTCTATTTCATCGTCAATTTCAGGTTTCTTCTTAAATTCTTTCGCTTCCTCAATCGTTAAATTTCTCTCTGGATTGAATTTCTTTTTCACTTCTTCTTTATTTTCAAGTTTTTCCCTTTTATCGTCCTTACTATCTTTACCCTCTTTTTTTATTTTTACTTCCTTTGCTTCCTTTATATTTTCTCCATTCTCTTCACTGCTTTCTTCGTCATCAAGTTCTTCCGCGACAATTTTAACTTGAAAAACTTTTATATCTCCAGACACTTCGTCAAAATTAACTTTTATAATTTGTCCTTTCTCGCCATATTCCTTTTTATACGCCGCCGCTAAAGCCGCTTCGACAACATCTATCGCAACTTCTTTTGAAATTCCTTTCTCCTCGCATATTTGGTTAATCGCCAACACAAATTGTTTCTGATCCATAGTTTTTATTTATTTAAATTAAGTTCCCGTAGAGGCTAAGCCTCTAAACAATTATTCGTTATTTAAAATATTGCGTTCTATATCTAGATAAACTGTAATATTAAAGTTAGTGTGGAGAGGCTTAGCCTCTAACATAATTTTTTAAAAAAACCTATCCGTCTCTCGGGTAGGCAATCGTTTCTTATCTTCATTAATAATTACAGTGTAGCATGTTTTTGGATTGTGTCAATGATTTTAGTATTTCAATTCGTTGGCTCCATACTCCGTATGGATCCTTTTGTGATTTCACAATTATTTTACTACAAAAATAAATTTGACAATATATGCGTATCATTTATTATATAATTAAACTTCTAATAAAGAAGAGCAAAAAAAGGTGACAAGAAATGAAATGGAGAACAAAAATTGAAGATAGAAGATTATTTTTCTTTGCCTGTCTCGGTACAGGCCACTTCATAATGCTATTTGGAGCAATCGAGAATTTAATTGCGATTGCTGGACTCGGAATAATGCTGGGTACACTAAGTAGCTTAGCATTACGAGCTCAAGAAGAAACAGTGTATAATCAACATAACTATGCATTGTGGATTAAAATGAAAAGTAATGCTTCGGTAATTAGAATTCTAAATGGGATTCTTATTATAATTATAGCTATGGCAACGATTGGTCTAGTTGCTACAATACCTATAACTATAGGCATTATGTCTATTTTAATAGGCATAGCAAAAGCAGCAACAAAAGAATATTTTGTCAAAAGTTCATGTAGATCAGTCTACGTGACAACAAAATATCTTAGGTCTGTTCTTAGTGAAAGAATTCTGAGGATCTTAGACATTACTCCCGAAAGATGCTTAAAAATTATGGAGTTTAAGGGGTGTCAACGGGTTGTGGTTTAGGCCATAACCTATTTTTATTATTTACTCTTTATTTTTTCTCTTCCTAATCACACTAAAAACTTCCACCATTTTACTAATCTCAATATAAACCATTCTCTCCTGTCCGCCATGTGCGGATTTTAATTTTGCTAAAGTTTTATCGTCGTAAATATTTTTGATTTTACAAAATATATTTTTACCTCTCGGCTGAATAAATTCAATTCTATCCCCAACAAAAAGCGCGTTATGCACTTTAATTTTTATTATCTTAAAATTTTTACTTTCAACTTTTAACTTTCTACTTTCTAACTCCGCGACTTCCCCCACAAATTCATACTCCTCTTCAGTGTGCGAAAATCTCGTTTCCTGCCCCTTATATTTACACTCCCCAAATAAAAACCCTGTCGTAAAAGTTCTGTTTACAAGTTTGTTCAAATCGCTTTTTAGTTTTTTAATTTTTGTTTTTTTATTTTTATCATTAGATTTTATCTCCAGCGCTAATTTATAAGCCTTAACAACTTGCGCTAAATAATAAACGCTCTTTGCCCTGCCTTCGATTTTAAATGAAGTTATCCCGGCGTTTTTTAATTCGTCTAAATATTCAATCAAGCATAAATCTTTGGAATTTAAAAAATAAGTCCCGTGATTGTCCTGTTCGATCGGCATATATTCATTCGGCCTTTTTTCTTCAACAAGCTGATATTTCCAGCGGCAATTCTGCGCGCAGTCTCCAAGATTTGAACTTCTTCCAGTTTGCCAGGAACTTAAAAAACATCTGCCCGAATATGCCATACACATCGCGCCATGGACAAAATATTCCAGTTCTAATTTTGGAACTTTCCGATGAATTTCTTTTATTTCCTCAAGAGTTACCTCCCGCGCCAAAACTATTCTTTTTACTCCCTGCTTGTGCCAAAATTTTGCCGCTTGCCAATTAGTAGTATTCGCCTGAGTTGAAAGATGAATATCAGCTTTCGGCAAAACTTTTTTTATAATTTCAATTACGCCAATATCAGAAGCAATAAAAGCGTCTGGAAGATTTTTTTTAAAAATCAATAAATGTTTTTTAAGATTATTTAAATGATAGTTATGAGCGAATATATTTATCGTCACATAAATCTTTTTATTTTTACTATGCGTATAATTTATCGCTTCAGCTATATTCTTTTCGTTAAATTTATTTATTCTCGCCCGCAAACTAAAATCAGGCAACCCCGCGTAAACCGCGTCTGCCCCAAATTCCAAAGCGTATTTTAATTTTTCAAAACTCCCCGCTGGCGCGAGAAGTTCGGGGTCATTTAACATAAGCGTGATTTAGATATAGTGGTGTTATTTTAAATTCAACCAAATAAATTTGTCATCTCAAAGGAGTCGCAACGACTGAGAGATATATAAACTGAAGATAAATAGATATCTTGCTTGTATAATAATGTTT
>JAGLIN010000134.1 GCA_023142975.1 Candidatus Parcubacteria bacterium | reverse complement strand
ATACATATTATTGACAGAAAATATTGGCGTGGTATTATGAACTTAAAGTTATTTTGATTTGCATTAATTAAATAGTTATGTTTAAAAACCAATCAATTTGTTGCTGTTGTTGCGGTCTGTAAATCAGATTGGTTTTTGCGTTGATTAATTTATTTTTTATTTGAATATTAAGTAATACAAAACCAGTCTGTAGCGGCTGTTTTTATTTGTAAAATTAATTTTAATAAAATTAAAACTAAAAAAATGATTTACAAAAATGTATTAAGTCTTGTTGGCAATACGCCAATTGTAAAAATAAACAAATTAACTGGAGAAAATGACGCTGTGGTTTTAGCGAAATTAGAAGAATATAATATAGGGGGATCCATAAAAAGCGTAATGGCTCTTTATATGATTGAAGCTGCCGAAGGATCGGGCGAATTAACAAAAGACAAGATTATAATAGAATCCAGTTCTGGGAATACTGGTATTGCCATGTCAATAATCGCCGCAGTTAAGGGATATAAAATTACAATTATTATTCCAGAATCAGTAAGTGTTGAGCGTAGAAAATTAATCAAAGCGTATGGAGCAAAATTAATTTTATCTCCAGGAGAAAAAGGCACGGATGGCGCTACTGAAATAAAAAAAGAACTGGTATCTAAAAATCCTGAAAAATACGCAGATCTTGACCAGTTTAAAAATCCAGCTAACGTAAAAGCTCATTATGAAATTACAGGCAAGGAAATTATAGAACAAACTAAAGGCGGTATTGATATGGTTGTGATGGGTATTGGAACTGCTGGTACGGGAGTAGGAGTTTCAAGATGTTTAAAAAAATATAATTCAAAAATCAAAGTTGTAGGAGTGATGCCAGAGATAGGCGCTTTAATCCAAGGACTTAGAAATTCGGAAGAGCTTAAGCAAACAAGTCTTTTTCAAGATGACGCTTTTGATGAAATTATTAAAATTAAAAAAGAATTAGTGCCGAAAATTTTTACTATCTCAAAAATGTTGGCTCAAAAGGAAGGAATCTTAGCTGGAATAAGCTCTGGAGCCGCTATGTACATTGCTCTTCAAAAAGCGAAGGAATTAAAAAAAGGCAAAACAATTGTAGTAATTCTGCCGGATAATGGAGAGAGATATTTGAGTACGGAATTGTTTGCGTAAATTTCACCTGTGGATAACTTTTTTGACGAGATAGAATAGGGTGCTACAATGCAGACGATTGAATCAAAGATATATTAATAAAGGAGGAGCAAATGATGAAAACAGTTGTGATAGATCGCAATATCTTCATAGAGCACAAGAGCCATTTTCTTGATAGAGTAGTCCGCATTTTATTTAACAAGGTCAAAGAAGGAAGAGATATTTCTACTGATCTAGAAAGTTTAGGTAGAGATATAGATGATCTTGAAAAGAAAATGCGAGACGAATTAAATGGCGATAAGAAAGAAACTAATATTGCAGAAAATACAACTTATCGTACAACAATAAGCCGACTTAGAGAAGGTTTAGCTTGTTTAAAGAGATAAATTTAAAGTAATTGCGCGGTTGAAGCTTTTCAGTCGCTTTTTTTATTTGCCTTAATTCCCTTTTTCCTGTATATTTAATACTGTAATCAAGTAAATAAAATAATAAATTAAGAAAGGAAAAAAATATGGAAATTGAATTTACGGATCAAAATTTTGAGGAGGAAGTGGAAAAATCAGAATTACCAGTGCTGGTTGACTTTTGGGCAATATGGTGCGGACCGTGCCAGATGATGGGACCAATTATTGAAGAACTCGCGGAAAAATTTGACGGGAAAATGAAAATTGGAAAATTGAATGTTGACGAAAATTCTGAAACAGCGGGAAAATATGAAGTTTTAGGGATTCCATCTCTAAAATTTTTTAAAAATGGAAAAGTTGTAGATGAAATAACAGGACTTCAACCAAAAGAAGTTATTGTTGAAAAGATTGAGAGTCTGATTTCGTAGTGTCATTCCCGCGGAGGCGGGAATCCATTATTACAACAAAATTTTAAACAAGTAATAACAAAAAAAATGGCGAAAAAAATAATTATTGACCAAGAATTATGTATTGGTTGTGGAGTATGCGTGAGTTTATGTTCAGAAGTTTTTGAAATGCAAGATGACGGAAAAGCAAAAGTTATAAATAACAATGGCTGTGAGGATTGTGATTGCGAAGATGTGACAAATAATTGTCCAGTCGGAGCAATAAAAATAAAATAAATTGTTACATTGGTATATTGCTAAATTGTTGTGTATGGCATAGCAATATAACAATGTAGCAATATAACAATATAACAATATAACAATATAACAATGTATGATTTAATAATTTTAGGCGCTGGACCTGCCGGATTAGCGGCATCAGTTTACGCGTCAAGATATAAAATTAATCATTTGGTGATCGGAAAAGTTTTTGACGGCTCTCTCTCAAAAGCGCATCTTATTGAAAATTGGCCCGGGAAAAAATTAATAAAAGGGTCTGAGTTAGTTATGGAATTTTATGAGCATGCCAAAAGTTTCGGAGCGGAAATCATACAAGAAGGGATTATTGAAGTTGATAAAAATAATAAGGGGTTTGTGATAAAAACCGGACTTAATAAGATTCATAAATCAAAGACGATTTTAATTGCTCTGGGAACAAAATATAGAAAGCTTAATGTTTCTGGCGAGGAAAAATTTTTAGGAAAAGGTGTAAGCTATTGTGTCGTCTGCGATGGCGCGTTTTTTAAAGATAAAACAACGGCAGTTGTTGGCGGAGGCAATTCTGCCGCGATGGCAGCCGAAATGCTTTCTGAATATGCGAGCAAAGTGTATATAATTTACAGAAAACATCCGATGAGATGTGAGCCTATTATTTTAGATAGATTGAAAAAAAATTCCAAAGTGGAAATTATTTATGATACAAATGTAATAAAAATATCGGGCGACAAAAAAG
>JAGLIN010000133.1 GCA_023142975.1 Candidatus Parcubacteria bacterium | reverse complement strand
ATATTTTATTTAAATTTTAAAAAGCTTAGTAATTTCTTTGGCGATCATTAATTCTTCATCTGTTTTTATAGCTAATTTTTTAATATTTTTAATATCTTCGAAATCGGAAACTATCAATTTTCTTATTCTTTTGCTTCTGTAACCCACGGTGCCGGTAAAAATAATCGCGTCAACATTTCCAATAATAGCTTTATAAGCGCCGATATATTTTTTTATTCGGTAAGCGTATAATTTTAAAATATTCATCATTTCTTTGTTGCCGCGCGCCGCGGTATGTGATATTTCATAAATATTATTTGCTTTTTTTCCCGCCAAACCAGAAAGTCCGCTTTGTTTATTTAATAAATGATCAACAGCATCAATTCTATTTTTTATACTATTATTTAATTTTATCTTTTTATTTTTTAAAAACTCTAATACGATTCCCGGATCAATATCCCCGCTTCTTGTTTCCATTGGAACTCCTTCCATCGGTGTAAATCCCATTGAAGTATCAATCGCCCTTCCGTTTTTTATGGCGGTTATGCTTGCGCCGCCGCCTAAATGACAAGAAATTAAGTTTAATTTATTAACTGGTTTTTTTAATATTTTTGCCGCTTTCTGGATTACATATTTATGCGATGTTCCATGAAAGCCATATCGCCTTATGTCATATTTTTTGTAGAATTCTTTAGGTATCGCATATAGATAAGCGTGTTCCGGAAGATCTTTATAAAAAGCCGTATCAAAAACCGCGACATTTTTTGCATTTTTTATCAAATTCATAGAAGCTTTTATTCCTTCAAGATTTGCCGGATTATGAAGTGGAGCAAAATGATTAAATTTTGAAATTTCCTTTAAAGTTTTTTTATTAATTATAGTCGGATTATAAAACTTATTTCCGCCATGCACCACCCGATGCCCGACATATTTTATATTTTCTCTATTTTTCATTTCACTCAAAACTTTTTCCAGCGCTTTAGAATGATTTTTGATTTTACCTTTTCCAATGTCTTCTATAAACCCAGTTTTTATTTCTTTCAAATTAAAATCAAAAAGCTTATACTTCAAAGAAGTGCTGCCGGAATTGAGAATTAGAATTTGCTCAGTTTTCATTATTTGAAAATTATTTTTAAAACAATACCTCTCCTTCTTCATGTTTCTCAATCTCTCCCGCATTCCCTTCGTCCGTATCAATATGCATCGCCAACAAAAAATCCTCATCAACTCTCGCCACGACATTTTCAAAAATTAATCCTCGCTCCCCTTTAGTTTTTACCTTCAATAAATCCCCGTCTTTTACGTTTATTTCTCCAGCATCTTTGGGAGTCATGTGAATATGTCTTTTGGCAATAATCACGCCATCGCTTATTTCCACTTTTCCTTTTGGTCCGACGATAACTATTCCGGGACTATTTTTAATATCTCCCGATCTTCGCAATGGCGAATCTATTTTAAATTTTCTCGCTTCTGTTTTAGATAATTCTATTTGCGTATAATCACGTAAAGGACCGACTATTCTAAGATTCTCAATTTGAAGATTCTTATTTTTTATAGACACCGTTTCATTCGCCGCGAACATTTCCGGTTGAGAAAGTTCTTTTAGAATGGTCAATTCGGCGTCAATGCCAAACAATTTTTCAAAATCGCTTTTTTCCAAATGAATATGTCTTGCCGAAATTTCAATTTTTATTTTTTTATTCATATATTCTTTGTAGAGAGTTATTAATTTAAAAAAATACAAAATGTAATATAAAAAATTAAATAGATATTAGAACACAAAAATTTATCTATGGAATAAAGAGTAATTTTAAGCTTTTTTATTTTAAGGCTGAATTTATTTAATTAATTTTTTTATTTTTAAGATAATAGAAGATATCTCATTAATATCAATTTTTATACTTTCTATGTCAGACATATTTACTTTGTTTAAAAATTCCGAATAATCAACTCTTATATTTACTTTATTTTCAGGATATTTAAAAAAAGTATTTTCAATATCATTAATATTAAAACTATCCTTTAAATATTTTTTTAAAAAGCTTAGTTCATAATATTTAAGCATAATCTCTTCTAATTTATCTATTTCATTGCTCAAGTTTGGGGTTCTTTTTATTTTTTTATTATTTCCTTTTTTAAATTCCTTAATTAATTTTTTAATATCATGACCATAATCAGATTTATCTATCTTTCCATTTGAGAAAGTTCTATATAAGGCCTTAACAACAATTTCAAGACTGTGTTTTATATTATATATTATTCCTATAGAGATAAACTTATCACTTTCAGGTAACTTTTTTTTGTTTATTATATTTTCACAGCTATTTTTTGCTATATTTAAAAAAGAATAATAGAATATATACCATTCTCGTTCTATTTTTATTTTTTGTGCTTCAATATTAGAAGACCCAATAAATTCCTCACTTAATTTGGATGAAGTTTTCGCACCTTCATTCTTTGTTAAATAGTGTCTAAGTTCCTTTGTTATTGCCTTCATATCTTAATTCTGATTTTTGATTTTTAAATTTGAAATTGTTATTTCTTTCTCTCCAATTAAATGTTCATCTACAGAAATTTGAATTACGTATTTACCGTATTTTTCAAATTTAACACCGTTTAATTGTCCTATACTTCCGACTCTAAATTCTCCTTTAGCTGACGATGTTTTTATGTTTATTGGAATTTCTACTCTTGCTATCTCAACCTTGTTGTCACTTTGAACAAATCTTGTTACTATTTTTTTATAATTACTCATTTTTTTTATTAAAATATTTAGAACAACAAACATTTGAGGGTGAACATAGGGAATTTTAGGAGTATTAATACTTTCGAATATACCAAGAATGTTAAGCTTTCCTCCTTCACTAAAAGATGCGTAATCACATACGTGTAAAAAATTCAATTTAAAATTTTCATTTTCCATAATTTTTTGTTAGTTTTTAGTTTTAATATTCTAATTTATAAATAACTTACTTTCATATCCCCTAATTTTTCTTCTACTTCCCTTTTATCCAATATCCCATTCTGCGCGCCATATTCACCAACAACACTTCCGCTGTTGATAATTCCATATTTTAAAGCAGTTTCTAAATCATTAGCTAAAATATATCCAGCAACCAAAGCGCTTCCGAAAGAATCGCCCGCTCCAGTTGAATCTATTTTTTTCTCTGGGATAGAAGGAGAATATAAAATATTTTCTCCGTCATATACATAAGCGCCTTCAGGACCATCTGTTATAACTACAATTCGCGGACCCCAATTTTTTATATTCTTAGCTAAAATTTCAACATTATTAATCTCATTATAATCTAATTTTATACTTTCGTCACTCTGAATTAATTCAATCGCTTCATCTTTGTTTACAATTAATATCTCTGTATTTTCCAAAAACTTTTTCAATTTATTTTTGCCAGAGCAAATTTGAGTAGCGCCTGGATTCCACGCCAGCTTTATTTTATTTTCTTTGACTGCTTTATTAATTTCTTCTAAACCTTCTTTCCAATTTCCAGCCAAAGATGTTAAATAAATCCATTTCGTTTTGCTAATTTCTTCCTTTTCGATTTCAAGAGAATCACTCGCGCCTTTATATTTAAAAATAACGCGATCGCCACCGTTTTTATTTACCACAACCAATGAAAATCCTGTTTTTCTGTCTTCATTAATTTGAATCAAATCTGTATTTATTCCTGACTCTTTTAAATTTTTTATTATAGATTTTCCATCATCATCGTTTCCAACTCTGCAATTCACTGCCGCATTTAATCCTAACTTAGAAAAAGTCGCGGCTGTGTTGCATGCCCCTCCGCCAAAATTAAAAAACACTTCCTCGCTTTTAATTTTCGCCCCATACTCAAACCCAAGAAGTTTCTGCTCCGTCAAATTCTCCGGCGTTTCAATAACTTTCCCTTTGTCAGTCACGAAGGTTATATCCCGAGTCGCCCCACCAATTGTTATAATATTGTACATGGTTTTATTTATTGTTTATTATTTTAATTTCTTAAGTTTTTTATTATCCAAATAATTATTTTTTAAAATCACACTTTTACCTATTTCTTTTTCTGCGTTCTTCCTTGCTTTGCCAGCCACTTCGCCACCTCTTTTGGCAACTTTTTTATTTTTGGTAAAAGTATCTGGTTTTTCTTCTTGAGAAATTTCCGTTGTCACTCTTTCGCCAAGCATCGTAAAAATCAATTCCAAGTCCGTCATATTGTCCCGTAAATTTGCTTTTGATTTTGAGGGAATGTTTTTTAACTTTTTATATTCTGAAGGCGTCATTCCGAAACATGCTTTTGAAATTTCCGCTGTTAAAATCGCGAAATCGCTTTGAATTTTAATTCCCCGCTCCTTCCATTCATCTGTTAAATTCTGTCTGATCGCCATTCCCCGTAATCTTTTATCAATCCAATCTTTTGGATAGCCTTTCTGTTCATAAATTTGTTTTATTCTCTCTTGTGCTAATTCTGGATTTTCGATTTCATCAATCCTATCTTTTCCAACTTGTGCCAACCACATTTTAAATGGCTCTGCTTTTTTACTTGAAATTGACTGAATTAAACGAAAAGCTCCTTTTAAATTTGTTGCGTTAACCTTTCTTTTTTTATTGTCTTTACCAAACATTTCAACAGGGGTACAAATTGTCCCCCACTTCAAATTCAATTCCTCGTCCCTGCTTCTAAGTTTTTTTAAATATTGTTTAGGGTTCATTGATTCCGCTAAAACTTCCACAACATCAACCACGGAAAAAAACCATTCGCCATTATGCCAAACCCTGCGAATTTGCTTGCTTTCAAAAATTACTAACTTGTTATTTTTGTTCATATTAAATAAATGACTTATTTTAATATCTATGCTACTCTTTTATAAAGAGGAGGTAAAATATGAGCTTCATATACGAAGTAATCGGAATAATCATATTAATTCTATTCATTGCTTTAATAAGTCATGGATGGAAATTACAAGAAGATGAGAGCAAAAAGATTGAACAAACATACCTGTCAGCCCAAGAAGGCGAGTCCTTTATACGAACCGAGGAGTGGTTTGACTGGAAGAAAGACGGCAGAAGATGCGCTGGAGAAAGTGCAAAGGAAAGGAAATATTAAAAGGAAGCTGAACGAACTAAAAAGTTTTGGCTTCTATTTTTTTATTTATCACCACAAATATTTTATGGTTTCTTTAAATAATTTAACAATACAGCAATATAATAATTTATTTCTCTATCAAACTTCCCAAAACCATATCCTCCGGTTTCTCAATTTTTAAAACATCGAGCAAAGTCGGAGCTACATTTCCCAGGATCCCATTGCTTCTTAATTTACATTTTTCTGGACCGCATCCATTTTTAGCGATAATAAACGGCAC
>JAGLIN010000132.1 GCA_023142975.1 Candidatus Parcubacteria bacterium | reverse complement strand
AAATTCGCGCAGGCATTTTCGGAATATGGTCCGGAAAGATCCGGCGCGCCGATGAAAACTTTTTTCAGAATTAGCGACCAGCCGATTAATTTGCATTGTGACGTTGAAGCTCCTGATTTAATTTTAGTCGTTGATCCTTCTTTGCTTGGAGAAGTTTTTGTCACAGACGGTCTTGTTGATAACGGAATTGTAATTGTCAATTGCGGAGACAGCCCGGAAAAAATTAAAAATAAATTAAAAAATAAAAATTGTCGAGTTTATAATTTAGACGGCACAAAAATTGCGATGGAATTATTCGGGAAAGATATTCCCAATATGCCAATGCTCGGCGCGATCGTTAAAATTACAAGATTAATTTCTTGCAAACAGTTGGTTAAGAGTGTTAGGAATAAATTTGAGAGAAAATTAGGAAAGGAGTTGACAGAGAAAAATGTGGAGGCGTTGAAAAGGGGATATGAAATAGATATTGGAAATTAGAATATTGAATATTATTTATTAACGAATTAACAAGCTGGGTTTTGAGACATAAAAAAAGAGGAGTTAGAAATACATTGATCTAATTCCCTTAGTTTCTTTTTGACAACTTTTTTTTGATAGCAACTAACTATTATAATTATTATAATAGCGATTGCTATCATTGTAAATCCTCCTCCGATAGAAATTATTCTTTCGCATAGAGGATGAGGATAGAAAAATACCAAGAATATTATCGGCACTCCTATGACTACAGAGATAAGAGCTGTGGCTATATCTCCCGCGAGAACAATCCTCTTTTCTGCTTCTGTTATTTCTCTTCCTCTTTTCTCAAATTCCTTTTTTCTAATTTTAACGACCTCCTTTGCTTATAATTTTATGATAATGCCGTTGGTTTATTATGTCAATGTTTTAATAATATCTAAAACTAAGCGAGAATTAAATTTTAAAATACTAAAATGACCACAAATCTAAAAACTGCGAAACAAATTCCCATCGGCGGGAAAATAGTTGAGGCGGGGAATTCAAAGGAATTTAAAACGGGCAGTTGGAAAGCGAAAGCACCTATTTGGGATAAAGAGAAGTGCATTAATTGTATGAAGTGCGCCGTCTTTTGTCCAGAAATGGCGATCAAAACAAAGAAAATAAAAGATAGCAAAAAAAATAAAGTGGAGATAGATAGTTTTGATATGGATTTTTGCAAAGGATGCGGAATTTGCGCGGAAGAATGTCCAGTAAAAGCAATAAAAATGGAAAGTGTTTGCGAGAGAAAAAGCTGACCTGGAGCGAGGGCTTTAGCCCGAAACAGTTTGGTTAAAATCGGACTGAAGCCCTTACTCCAAAATAAGCTATGATTCCATATTTTACTTTTACAGAAATAAATTTAAATTTTATAACAATTCAAGTTTGGGGACTAATGGCGTCGTTAGGTTTTTTGACGGCATTTTTTTTATCATTAAAGGAGGCGGAAAGAAAAAATATAAACAAAGACGACATTTGGAATGTAATGATTTTAGCTTTAGTTGGAATGATTGTTGGATCTAAAACTTTTTGCATAATTTCTAATTTTAACGAGTTTAGAAATTTAACGGAAATATTTAATTTGAATTGGGGATTTTCATTTTTGGGCGGAGCGTCATTTGCCGGAATATTATTATTTATTTACGCGAAATATAAAAAAATAAATTTCTGGAAACTTGCTGACACCATAACTCCTGGAGCGATAGCGTCAATAATAATTATAAGAATCGGCTGTTTTTTAATTTATGATCATTTAGGAAAAATAACAGATTTATCCTGGGGTAGAATATATTTTGACGGAACGGTAAGACATCCCGTAATTTTATATCACATAATAAGCGCTCTTGTCATTTTTTTTATAGTGTGCTATCTTAAAAAAAGACACCTGAAAAACGGTTTATTATTCCTGTATTTTGCGATTTATTATTTAACTTTTAGATTTTTGACTGATTTTCTGCGATGTTCTGATTTGAATATCTGCGACGCTCATTATTTAGATTTAACTTACACACAATGGTTTATTTTAATATTGGTATTGCCAGTAATTTATTTATTATTTAAAATTCAAAAGCGTAATGAATTATAAAACATAGCGTGCTTAATTCTAAGTAAACAGTAAATAATAAATAGATATTATTTATTTGCTAATTGCTATTTACAATTTACTAATTTATTAATTAACATTAAAAAATATGGAACAAAAAAAAGATAATGAAATAAAAGATTTAAGTCTTAGAAAAACCAAAAAGAAAATTAATCCAAATGTTTTACTTATAATTGTAGGAATTGCTTTGGGAGTTCTTGTTGCCGGCAGTTTTGGAATTAATTTTTCTAAAGAGGCTAATTGCGCGAGAGTATTAGGAGAAACAACTGATATTTTTGAAGAAAATGGGATAACGTGGGTAGCGTTTGACGATCCGATTGTAAATGTTACTGTGATTTCAGATAAGGATTGCGAGAGCTGTAATTATGGTGAAATAGTAGAAATGTTAAAAATCAATCTTACTCCGACTTTAAAAATCAATGGGATTGAATTTGATTCTTCTGAAGGAGAAAATTTAATTAGCGCTTTCGGAATTAAATCTCTCCCCGCTTTTGTTTTTGACGCAAAGATTACAGAAACAGAAAATTATGAAAAAGTGGCGCAAGTTTTTATTGAAAAGGATAGCCAATATTTATTAGACTCAGCCAAAGTTGGATTGCCCGTAGGCAGACAGTTAGAATCTGTTCAGCCGGGCGAAAATGATACTATAAAAGGACCAGCAGACGCTAAAGTAACTATTATTGAATTTACTGATTTTGAATGTCCATACTGCAAAAGAGGCAAAGAAACTATGGATGAAGTGTTGGAAATTTATGGCGATCAAGTAAGATTAGCGTTTAAGCACTTTCCTTTGGATTTCCATCCAAACGCGCAAAAAGCCGCGGAAGCGACAGAATGCGCCGGGGATCAGGGAAAATTTTGGGAGATGCATGACTGGATGTTTGATAATCAGAAAGAGTTAGCAGTGGATGGCTTGAAAACTGCCGCGGCTAATCTTGGAATGAACAGCTCTGAATTTGACAGCTGTTTGAATTCTGGGAAATATGAAGGGAAGGTCAAAGATGATATGGCTGCTGGTTCAGAATTTGGCGTAAGCGGTACGCCAGCTTTCTTTATCAACGACACTTTAATTTCCGGCGCTCAGCCGATTGAAAAGTTCAGGGAAGTGATTGACGCAGAATTGGCTAAATAGAACTACAGAGATTATTTTTAGCAAGAATTTAGTTTTTAAAAAACAAGAGTAGAATGCTCTTGTTTTTTTGTATAAAAAAGCGCGCTGTCCCGTGGCACTACTTTCTAATATAGCGCAAAGTTAAGCGAACTCTGTGACATTGCTTTAATTATTTTTCTTTTTCAACCGCAACTTCTTCGCATTTTTAGAAATCACAACATTCTCGCCTGTTTGTTTTTCTATTTCCATTCTTGCTTTCTTCGCTACATGACCGCCCTTACGAGCTACCTTTTTATTTCCCTCCAATCCCTGCGGATTTTGCTTTTCAGATATTTCCGTTGTTGACGCTTCTGCCAGCATATTTAAAACTAATTCCAAATTGGTCATATTGTCCCGCAAGTTTTCTTTTTTCAGTCCCTTGAATTTCTTATAATTCTTCACGCTTTTATCGGCCCAGGCTTTTGTAATTTCGTCTGTCAAAATAGCGTATTCCAAACCTTCTTTCATTCCTCTTGCCTGCCACTCATCTGTTAGTTCCTTTCTCACTTCAATGCTTTTCAACCGCTGATTGATCCACTCTTTTGAATATCCTTTTTGCAAATAAGTTTTCATCGCTCTCTCAAAAGCAAGCTCCGGATCTTCAGTCTCCTCTATTCTTTCATACCCAACTCTTGCCAGCCACAGTTTCAAGGGCTCCGCTTTTGACGAAGGAATTGATTGAACTAATCTAAGCAGATTTTCAGTATCTAAAACATCTGTTTGATAATATTTTCCATCAGAAGATTGCATTTTCAGTTGTCCCATTTTTTGGGACAACTGACTCCCTTCTTCTTTTAGCTTTGTTTTTAAGGCATTCCAATACTTTCTTGGTCGTGGACTTTCGGTTAATATCTCAATTACATCCACAACCGAAAAATACCAAAGTTCCTTGTCTTCGTTCCAATGACGACGAACTTGCTTTTTGTGAAAAAGCATAATTGAATTATTTTTTTTGGTCATAGTTTTATGTTTTATTTGTGAATTTATAAAGAAGAAATATTTTTAAATGTGATTGAAAACATCACTCAATTTCTTGATTGTTCTTTTTATTTTTTTGCCACCAGGATCTTTCTTCATATAATCTGATTCAATCAATAAGACATCTATTCCAACATCTCTCACTGGTTTATAATCCCAACGATAATTGTCTCCAATCATCAATGCTTTGCATTTAGAAATACCTCTGTTTTTTAGAATTGCAATTATAAATTCTCCCTTTGAACTATAATATTCTCTTGTTGCGTGAATCTCGTCAAATAGACCTTCTAATTTAAAATGTGACACTTTATGATTAATTATAGAAGCAGCTTCTTTTGGAGGGTGCGGATGTGTTGAAAGTAATACAGTAATGATTCCTGCTTTTTTTAATTTTTTTAAAGTGGATAAAACAGTTGGTATCATAATTAGGTGTTCACAATGAACACCACTGCTTTCATCTAATGAATATATCCAATGTGGTTTTTCTTGATACTTTGTTTTTTTAGGGTACCAGAGCGTACCATCACCATCAAAAAAAATAATTTCTTTTTTCATTTCTACTAACATAAAGCAAGTTTTTTTATTACGTAAAATTACTTAAATATATTTATATA
>JAGLIN010000131.1 GCA_023142975.1 Candidatus Parcubacteria bacterium | reverse complement strand
AACTGGATCCCAGATATTTTTTCTGAAGCTATTGCTTCAGAAAAAATTCTGGGATGACAGAAATTTTAAAAACAACGAAACAATGAAACAAAAAACAAACATAAAATCCAAATCAGAAATAAAAACAATGAGAGAGAGCGGGAAAATCCTTGCGGAGATTTTGCAATTGCTGGCTTCAAAAGTTGAGCCGGGAATTTCGGGAAACGAATTGGAAAAAATTGCCGAGAAAGAAATTAAAAAATATAATGTAATTCCTTCTTTTAAAAATTATGTGATAAATAAAAATGTGATTCCTTTTCCATCTGTATTGTGTTTATCCATAAATGATGAAATTGTTCACGGGTTTCCTCATCATAAAATGATAAAAGAGGGAGATATTGTTAGTATTGATATGGGAGTAAAGTATAAAGAGTTTCACAGCGATAGCGCTGTGACAGTTGGCGCGGGGAAAATAAGCGAAAAAGCGCGGAAGCTTATTGAAGTTACGAAAGAATCTTTATTTAAAGGCATAGAGCAAGTGAAGCCGGGAAACAGAATAGGAGATATTGGATTTGCCGTGCAACAGCATGCTGAGAAAAATGGCTTTTCTGTTGTGAGAAGTCTGGTTGGGCATGGCGTTGGTAGATCAATTCACGAACCGCCAGAAGTGCCGAATTTTGGCAATAAAAAAACCGGCTTGAAATTGTGTTCGGGAATGACTTTTGCGATAGAGCCGATGTTAAATGAGGGCAGTTATGATATTAAGTGCGATAATGATGGTTGGACAATTAGAACAATTGATGGAAAATTATCCGCGCATTTTGAACACACTATTGCTGTAACTGATAGTGGGTATGAGATTTTGACAGAAGTTTAATTTGTCATCGCTTCGTCGGCATTTCTCTCGCTTCGCTTGTTCAGCCTTCTCGCAATGATATTTTGTAGTGCAAAATAATTTATGAAAATATTATCCATAGATCACGGCGACAAAAAAACTGGCTTGGCTATTTCGGATGAAAACGAAAAATTAGCCAGCCGTTTTTTGACGGTTGAAAATAAATCTTCAAAGAATTTAATAAAAGAAATAAAAAAGATTGTTTCAAAAAATAATATTCAAAAAATAATTCTTGGCATCCCAATTGGATTTAAAGGTGAAAGCGCGCAGACCCAAAATGTTAAGGAATTTTCCGCTAAACTAAGTGAAAATACCGATGTGCCAGTCATAGAAATAAATGAAATTTTTACTTCCAAAATGGCGGAAGAAAATCTTTTGAATGCGGGTGTTAAGAGAGAAGATATAAAAAAAATAATAGATCAAGAAGCGGCGAGGATAATGTTACAGGATTATTTAGATAAGGAAAATAAATGAGATTGAAAAGTATTAAAGATTCGTATAATTTTTTAAATAATGAAAAATACTACCCTTTGTATCTTTTGATTTTAAGTATTGCTGTTTTATTTTTTCAATTAGATGGATCTATCGGAAATTGGGATGAAGCGATTTATAGCGAAGTCGCAAGAGAAGGACTGCTTAAGAGTAGCTGGATAGATCTTTATTATAAAGAGAGTTTATGGTTTGAAAAACCGCCCTTTGTAATTTGGTTGACAATGAGTTCATATAAAATTTTGGAATAAACGAATTCGCAACTTGGTTTTTTCCAGTGACATTCGGTATTTTGGGAGTTTTAGGAACCTATTATTTGGCTAAGAATTTATTCAATTCAAAAATAGGATTTTTATCCGCGCTAATATTATTGTCAGCTCCTCATTATCTTTTGATGTCGCGGAATAATATGATGGATATATTTTTAGTGAGCAGTTCCGTTTTGTCTTTTTTATTTTTAATTAAGTCTAAAGAGAACGGGAAGTATTTATTTTTGTCGGCAATATTTTTAGGTGTGGCATTTATGTCTAAAAATGTTATTGCTCTTCTAAATTTGCCTATTTTCTTTTTTTATCTTTATTTAAGCAATCAATTAAAGATTTTTAAAAGCAAATATTTTTATTTATCTATTATATTATTTCTAATTATTGTATTGCCCTGGCATCTAATCATGTTTTTTAGGCATAAACAGGAATTTTTAAATAGTTATGCGGGGTATCATTTAATTGAAAGATATAATGAAAATATTTTACATTTAAATAATTCAACGGACATTTTTAATTATTTGAAAGTTATAGTATTGCGATCTGGTTCTTGGTGGTTTGTTTTTTTAACGGCATTTCTTGTTGTTCTAAAAGATATTAGCAAAAAAATAAAGCGTCAGGAATTATTGTTACTTTTATTTTGGATGGTTTTTATATTTGTTTTTTTTACCTCTTCAACAACAAAGTTGCATCATTATGTTTTGCCTTTATATATTCCGTTTTCAATATTAGTCGCTTATGGTTTATATAACTCATATCTCAAAAAATCAATCTTTGCGATATTTCCTATTTTAATTTTATTTATAAATATTGACAAAGCGGTAATACTACAAGTTTCCGATTTCGGAGAAGCCCGACTTTTGTTTTCGTCAATTCTGTACAAGTTATTTCATTTCCCAACAATAGTTGTTCATCTTTTTATTACTGCATGGGTTGCTTATATTTTTTATTGTTATTTTTCAAATAAAAAATCTTTTGCTGTCAAAGCTTCTTTGTGCTCTGTTTTTTTATTTAGTTTTGCGTTACCTTTTAATCCAGACAGGGCTCCGTTAGCGAAAGAAATTGGTTATGTGGCAAAAAATAAAAATATAGAAAAAATATATCATCTAGATTATAAGGACTTAAATATTGACGGTTCTTTAGTGTATTATAACTATCCAATTAAAATAATAGGAATAAGAAAATCAATGGAAGCGGAATTTAGTTTTAGTGAGAATAGTTCCTCTTATTGTTTAATAAGCAATAAGTCTAAGTATGACGAATCAAAAGAACTGAAATACGATTTTTTTCCATGCGAGATTGTTAAATAAAAAACTTTGATTACTAAACCTTCTTGTGCTAAAATATCAGTATGAAAGATGAAATATACTTATCGGTAATTATACCTATTTACGATGAAGAAAAAACAATAAAGAAAACTTTACTTGATGTAAATGATTTTTTTGCCAACCAGGAATATAACGGCGAAATTATTGTTATTGACGATGGTTCAAAAGACAATAGCTACGATATTTCTAAAAATCTTGGATCAATCATTAAAAATATGTCTGTTTTTAAAAACAGCAAAAATTATGGAAAAGGATATTCGGTAAAAAAGGGAATGCTTATTGCGAACGGCAAATTTAGACTGTTTATGGATGCTGATAATTCAACAAATATAAAACAGATAAATAATGCTATTCCTTTTTTAGAAAATGGCTATGATATTATAATTGGCAGCAGAAAATTAAAAGGGAATGAAATTAAAAAGCATCAGTCGTTTTACAAAGAAACAATGGGAGTTGTTGGAAATGTTTTAATTAGATTATTGGCAGTTTCAAAAATAACCGATACCCAATGCGGCTTTAAATGTTTTTCCAGTAAATTTGTGAACGATATTTTTACGAAAACAACAATCAATGGCTGGGGATTTGATATTGAAGTTTTAGCTTTGGCAAATAAGTTCGGCTACAAAATAAAAGTAATTCCAGTTGTTTGGGAGAACAAAGGAAAAAGCAAAGTGTTTTTTAAAGACTATATTTTTACGCTAAAAGAATTATTGCAAATCAAAATAAATTTATTAAGAAAAAAATATGACCATTAAAAATAATAAGGAAAAGATATTTTCTCAGCTTAGAAAAGATCTTGTGAGCGGGACTTGGGTTATTTATTCAACGGAAAGAAAAAAGAGGCCAGATTTTTCAAAAGAGAAAGCAACAGAAAAAGAAAACGAAGAGAATATAAAAAAGTGCCCGTTTTGTAAAAAAAATATTTTAAATCAAGAAAAAGATGTTTTGGTGTATTTAAAAAAGAACAAGGATTGGAGCTTAAAAGTTTTTCCAAATAAATTTCCAGCGCTTTGTTCGGATTATAAAGATATAAATAATAGAGAACATGGGCCCTTTGAAGTAATAGATGGAGTCGGGTATCACGAAGTTTTAGTTACCGAGGATCATCAGAAAGATATTCCCGAGATGGAAATTGAGCGTGTTGCGGAAATAATAGACGCTTATCAGGATAGATATTTAGCGCTAATGAACAGAAAATACATAAAATATGTTTCCATATTTAAAAATTACGGACGCGAAGCTGGAGCTTCCATTAAGCATCCTCATAGTCAAATAATAGCAATGCCTGTTATAGATCCTGATGTTTTCAGAAGTTTAAGCGGAAGCGAAAGTTATTATCAAGCTTATTTAGAATGCGTGCATTGTGTGATGATTGAATGGGAAAAGGAAAATGGCAAAAGAATAATATTCGAGAATGAAGAATTTATAGCCGTTTGCCCGTTTGTTTCAAGAGTTCCTTTTGAGATGAGGATTTATCCCAAAAGGCATTTATCATATTTTGAAAGAATTACGGATGAACAAAAAATGGAATTGGCGGAAGCGATGAAATTCTGTCTGTCAAAATTAAAAAAGAATTTAAATGATCCAGCTTATAATTTATTTTTGCATACTGCGCCGTGTAACGGACAAACTTACGATCATTATCATTGGCATTTTGAAATATTTCCGAAGACAAATGTGTGGGCGGGGCTTGAGCTTAGTACTGGGATAGAAGTTTGTTCTATAATCCCAGAAAGAGCGGCAACGATATTGAGAGAATAGAAAATTTTCTAATAATAAAAATTAGAAATTAATATTTTAATCTATGGATATATCACATTTATTCAACAACTTCCCTCCAGAATTAGCAACTTTCATAATCTCAATGCTTCCCATTTCGGAATTAAGAGGGGCGATTCCAGTCGCAATTGGCGTTTATAATTTAAATCCTGTTGAAGCATATTCTATAGCGGTTATCGGAAATATTATTCCTGTTATTTTTATTCTAAAATATATTGATCCGATTTCAAAATATTTGATGTCTAAGTCAAAATTTTTCAATAAATTTTTTACTTATCTTTTTGAGCGCACCAGAAAAAAACATAATGGCAAATTTGAAAAATGGGGCGCGTTGGCGCTGATAACTTTTGTCGCTATTCCGCTTCCCATTACGGGCGGCTGGAGCGGAGCAATTGCCGCTTTTGTTTTTGGGATTCCATTTAAAAAGGCATTGCCTTTGATTTTTTTAGGAGTGATGATCGCGGGGGTAATTGTGACGGGGTTGAGCTTGGGGGTTTTTAATTAATCTGTCGTCTTATTTATTGTCATTCCTGCGGAGGCAGAAATCCAGATAAAATATCTTCAAATATTAATTTTAAAACAAAAGTTTTGCAAACAAAATAGGAATAGTGTTTTTTGATATTTTTATTGTAACAATTATATTTGAGGTTATTTGATTCTACTCCTGGATTCCTGCCTCTGCAGGAATGACAAGTGTTTTATTTTTTTAAATAAATTTATGAAAAAAATATATTTAGATCATGCGGCGACCACGCCGATGGATGAAAAAGTTTTGGATGAAATGATGCCTTATTTTAGCGAGAAATTTGGCAATCCTTCAAGTATTCATCAATTCGGACAAGAGGCGATGAACGCGGTTGATAGAGCGCGACAGCAAGTTGCTGATTTTTTAAGTTGCAATTCTTTTGAAATAATTTTCACAAGTGGTGCGACTGAAAGCAATAATATGACAATCAAGGGAGTTATAAAAGCAAGCAATGTTGAAAATCCTCATATAATAACTTCTGCGATTGAACATCACTGTGTTTTAAATTCTTGCAAAGAGGCAGAAAAAGAAAAAATAGAGGTAGTTTATTTAGGAGTTGATAAAAATGGAATTATAGATTTAGAAGATATTGAAAAAGCGATAAAAGAAAATACGATTTTAATTTCTATAATGTATGCCAATAATGAGGTGGGAACGATAGAGCCGATTGCTGAGATAGGGAAGTTGTTGAAAAAAGTAAATTTAGAAAGAGAAGAAAATAAATTGCCAAAAATATATTTTCACACTGATGCGGTGCAGGCGATAAATTATCTTGATTGTGATGTTGATAATTTAGGCGTTGATTTGCTTTCTTTGTCAGGTCATAAAATTTACGGGCCAAAGGGGGTTGGAGCTTTGTATGTTAGACAAGGAACTAAAATAAAAGCCATCCAAGATGGCGGAGAACAGGAAAATAATCTTCGCGCTGGAACTCATAATGTGCCAGGAATTGTTGGACTTGGAAAAGCGATTTCTTTAATTTCAGTAGAGACGAGGCAATGCCTCGTCTCTACGGTGTCGCGCGGAAAAGAAATAAAAAAACTCCGTGAT
>JAGLIN010000130.1 GCA_023142975.1 Candidatus Parcubacteria bacterium | reverse complement strand
GAATTTAAAATAACACCACTATATCATTCATAGACCTGCCTGTCGGCAGACAGGTTTCTTACCCTACGGGTTCGAAATGACAAATTTGGCAGAGGTGAATTACCCTGAGTTCTACCCAGCTTTAGTTTTAGTGATTTTAAAACTCGGGAGGTTAAAACCTCTCGGACCCTCAGCTAAAGCTGGGTAGAAAAATTAGAACAATAAAATGAAAAACTGGAAAACAATAAAATCAAAAGTTGCTTTTAAATGTAAATATATGAAAGTTTTAGAAGAAGATTTTTTAGCACCAGATAAGAAAAAATATAAGTATTATATTTTAAAAAAGAATGATTATGTTGTTGTGGTTGCGAGAGAAAATAATTTCTTGTATTTAATTAATTTTTATCGCTACACAACTAAATCAAGAGATACTGAATTTGTGGCTGGTGCAGTAGAAAAAAATGAAACTCCATTGATGGCAGCAAAAAAAGAATTAAAAGAAGAAGCGGGTATAATGGCAAATAAAATAAAAAAGATTGGATGGTATTATGCTTTTAGAGGGTCTTCGGATCAAAAGGGACATGTATTTTTAGCGGAGGATTTAAAATTTTGTAAACAGGAACTTGAAGATTTAGAAAAAGCGGGCGAAATGAAAGTTGTAAAACTTAAAATTTCTGAGCTGAGAAAAATGATTGAATTAGGAAAAATTAAAGATGTTGATACTGTAGCAGCATTTAATATGTTCATGTTAAAAAAATAATTAATCAACTAAATTAAAACAATGGGAATAAAAGATTCAATCAAAAAAGTTGTGGGCAAAGGCGCGATGAAATTTGCTAAAACCGGGGTGGGGAAAAAAGTGATGAACAAAGCGATGGAGAAGCAATTGAAAGATATGCCAGAAGGCGCGCAAAAAGAAATGGCGATGAAGGCGATGGAGAATATGCAAAAAATGAGTTATGATGAACAGCAGGAAATGGCGGAGAAAATGAAAAAATTAATGGGCGGAAAAGAAAATCCAAGCCAGTTGGAAATGATGGAAAGATTAAGGAAAATGTCGCCACAAGAAAGAAAAGAATATGAAGAGTTGGCGAGGAAAATGATGGGAATGTAAGATTTTAATTTTTAATTTAAAAATATGAAATGTCCAAAATGTAAATTAGAAAATCTAAAAGAAATAAAAATAAACGGCATCAAGATTGACAGATGCGAGCATTGCGGGGGGTTGTGGTTTGATAAAGATGAATTAAAAATCGTTCGCGATCATCGCGACAGAAATTTAAGCTGGTTGGATTTTGATTTGTGGAAAGACACGGATAAACTTATGGTAAGCGGAAGATCAGATTGTCCGCGGGACAGAAAACCATTGTTTAAAATAAAGTGTGAAAATACAAATGTACTGATTGATATTTGCCTGGACTGCCAGGGAGTTTGGCTGGATAAAGATGAGCTTGATAAAATTATTTCAGCCCTAAAAGAAAAAATAAATTCCGAAACAGTTCCGGAATATTTAAATGATTTAGGCAGTGAAGTAAAAGAGCTTATTGTTCATCCCGGCCAGGCCGAAATTGAATTACGGCACATTATGAT
>JAGLIN010000013.1 GCA_023142975.1 Candidatus Parcubacteria bacterium | reverse complement strand
GCAATTTTGACTTATCTTGTATATTCTTTATATTTGGTTTCGTCTGGAAGAGAAAGAAAAATTTTAAGCCATAAAAATACTAAAGACAAAGACAACAACCATTTACCCGCCACCAGAATTGATCGTTTGAAAATTTTAAAAAGATTATGGAAGCGTCATGAAAAGCTTGAAAAAGGGGTTTTTCCAACGTTGTTGCTAAGCGCGATATTTTTATATTTGGGAGCGAACTACACAATTGAATCAATGATTAATATTGCCGACAGTTTAAATATCGCTACGCCGCTGATTGCTATGAGCGCGATGGCAATCGGAACATCTTTGCCTGAACTCGTTGTATCTGTCAGGGCATCAATAAAAAGAAAATATGAAATCGCTTTAGGAAATATTTTTGGATCTAATATTTTTAATGCTTTGATTGTAATTGGCATTCCAGCGCTATTTACAACTTTAAAAGTTGACGAAATTACTTTCTCTGTTGGAATTCCATTTTTAGTCGGCGCTACTGTCTTATATTTAATTTCGGGAATTTCAAGGAAGATCTATAATTGGGAGGGAATGATGTATTTGATGATTTATGTTTTATTTTTGGTAAAGATTTTTGGAATAGTTTAAAATTTAAAAAGATGAATATTAAAAATTCTCAAAAAATTAACTTGAGGAATAGAACAGAAGCCGCAGCAGTTTATTCGTCAAATATAGAAGGGAACTCAATGGACTTGAATTCTTTTAAAGAATATAAAAATAGAATAAAAATGAACAGACCTTATCAGAATAAAATTAAACCTTTAGTTTCTAAAATTGTGGACAAATATAATCCTGACAAAGTTTATCTTTTTGGATCTTACGCATGGGGAAATCCGACTGCCGATAGCGATATTGATTTATTTATTGTAAAAAATACAGTTGAATCTCAAAGAGAGCGTAGCAGAAAGCTTCGTAGTTTGCTTTTCGGAAGCGGCATTCCTTTTGACTTGCTTGTTTATACTCCTAATGAAGTTAAAGAACGGTTGAAGATGGGAGATTTTTTTATAAATGATATCATAAAAAAAGGAGAGGTTTTATATGAAAGAGGAAAATAGTAAAGAAAAATTAGTTAAAGAATGGCTTAGCAGAGCTACTGACGATGAATTGTCTATTGAGGCTATTTTAAAAGAAGAGGGAGCCCCAAGCACCGCTTGTTTTCTTTCTCAACAATTGGCAGAAAAATATTTTAAAGCGTTTTTGGTTTTTCACAATAAACCATTCCCAAAAATTCATCATCTTGATGTATTGCTTGAGTTGTGCATAGATATTGATAAAAATTTTAAAGAACTTAAAGAGGAAACTATTCTTTTGAGTGATTATTACATTGAGACAAGATATCCTGGAGGATTTACAGAAGAATGGTCGTGGCAAGAAGCGAAAACAGCTTTTAGTACAGCTATAGATATTAAAGAATTTGTTTCAAATAAAATTAGTACTTTGGGGAGCGAGTCTTGACATGTCGTTAAAAATTTGCTACAGTGTGAAGTATTTTAATCAGTTTAAATTAAAAATATGAGTGAGAAAAAATGGGAAGATATTCCAGAGGATTTGGTTAGAGGAATTGTTAAAGAGGCAGGAAGAGCAGAAGAAGAAAAAACGGAAAAGGAATCAGCACCTGATTTAATAAAAATGGCAATAGAAGCAGCAACAGAAAGAGAAAAAATAGAAAAAGATTGGAGCAAACTTGAGGATGATATGTATAAACAGCTTGATAATAAATTGTGCGAAGAATTTGATAACACTAAAGACCAAAAAGTATATATTAAAAAACTCAAAGGGGATCTTGAAAAATTCACTAATGAGAATATTCCTATTGATAAAGAGGATAAGGAATTTCTTAAGAATTTTGGTTTTAATAAAGAAGATAAAAAAAATAAAGAAAGAATTTTAGAATCTTATAAAAAAGTTGTAGCTGACATTTTAGATAAAATTAAGAATATAGAAATAGAAGAGACGGAAAAATTAGAAGAAAAAAATACAACAATTCCAGAGGATTTAGTTAGAGGAATTGTTAAAGAGGCAGAAGAGAAAATAGAAATTGGAAAAATAGTAAAGAAAACGGAAGACGCAGTTATAGAAGAAGTAATAAAAACAGAACTTGAAAAGCCAGAGGAAAAATTGACATTGGAACTTATGAGTCAGGATGAGATTGAGAAAATGAGTGTTAAAGAATTAGGGTGGGAAATAGAAAGAGTATCAAAGCATGTAGATTTTAAACATGCTAAAAAACATTATGAAGCTAAACAAAGAGATGAGACTATTATAGAGACTCCTGCTACGACTGAGGATACTAAAAAATGGAGAGAGCAAAATAGAGGGAAGTTTAAGGATTATAGTAATTATTTGAAAGCGTTGGAAAAAGAGAAAATAAAGAAAGAGAAAGAAATAATATCAGAAGAAGAAAGACAGCGTGAGGCGGAGAATTTGGAAAATGAGAAGATTGCGCAAGAGAGTAGAGATAAAATGTGGAATCGCGTAACAGGAATAGGCAAAAAAATAGCAGATAACCCAGAAATACCTATTGAGGACAGAGAAAAACTTGAAGAGGAAAAATCTATGGAAACGGTTAGTTCTATTATGTCTGAAGTAAATCTTGCTTCTTATGAAAAAGATCCCAGAAAAAGAAGGGAGATGCTTGAAGCTGCTTATGTGGCAATGAAAATTTCTCTTACGGAGCAAGAAATTAAAGTTGGAAGAAAAACAGCTGAACTTACAGAAGCAAAAACAGAAGCAGTTAATAAATTTGGAGTTGTTTCTGAAGAGGGAATTAGAGAAGCAGTTAGAAAAAGGATTAAGAAAATAGTTTCTAAAGACAACGACCAGCAAACAGGAGAGTCGGGAAAAGGTTGGAAGAATAAATTTAATTCTTTGAAAAATAAACTTTCTATAAATAAAACTAAAGAAAATGAAGATGATAAGGAAAAATTTGATAAAGTTAAATTTAAAGAAGCGGTAGCTGTTGAGTATTTGAAGATATTAGGGGAAAAAACTATTGGGCATCTTGGGGATAATAGTGAAATATCTGTTAAGAAAGAAGACCATCAAAAGATAATAGCAAAGAATCTTTTGGATAAATATGGAGGAGAAGGAGGAGAAAAAGAATTAATAGAAGAAATAAAAACTTTTAGTTTTATTAAAGAGGATCTTGAGAAGGCGAAGGAGAAGATAGAGATGGATAAAATTCCTGAAGTGAAAGGATTTGGGGAGGTTGTTGAAGGGATAGAGAGTATTGAGGATTTGGATGATGTGATTGAGTATTTAGAAAAAATAAAAAAAGAAGCATTTGATACAGAAGAATCTGGAGAGTCTATAAAGAAAGTAGATACTTTGTTAGATGAAATAAAATATCATAAAAATAATATTGCAATAGGAAGTGAAGAAAAAATTAAAGAAACAAAAGCAAAGCTTCGATTAGATATAAATAACATAGACAATTTCGAAACAATTCTTTCAAAAAAAGAGGATTTGAAGAAGTTATTTGAGGGAATTGAGGGGTTGTGTGAAAAGAAAGAAAATAAAGAAGAACCAGAATCTATGAATATGTATGCGTTGCCTGGTCATAAAGTGATTATAACGCAAGAAATGTTAGATGGCATATATAGTATATTAGGAGGAGAAGAAAAGAAAGCAGAAGAGAAAAAGGAAATAAAAGACAAAGGTTTAGAAATTGGTAAAGTTTATACTGTTGAAAAAACGGAGGTACATGGTTCTCATACAGATTTATTTCTTAAAGAATTCCCCAATAAAATATTTAGTCATAGTTATTTTAGTGATGTTAAAAAGCAAAGTCCAGAATTAGACAAGCAACATCCAGATTGGGTAGGTCAAACAAAAGAGCAGGAAGATTTGGGGGAAGGGAAGAATGAGGGAGAAATTACGGACGAGATGAGAGGGGAAATTAAAAAAGCTTTTGAGCAGTTATATAATTTAGAAGATAAAGAGAGAGAAGATATTAAGAAAGGTTTTATCAAAGCAAGTGGATTTAAAGATAGAGAAGTTTTATCTTTATGGGAAAATAATTCAGCTAACGATTTTGTTCAGAGAAATAAAGAGGCTTTTGAAGGGGTGACGGTTGGGCAAGTGATGGAGATAATAGAAGAGGATGAAAATAATGATGACAAGAAGGAAGCGGGAAAAATTACAAAAGAAATGAAATTAAAAATTAAGAAAAGAATTCAAGACGATAAAATATTTAAGAGTTTAGAAAATTCTGCTTATTTTTATGATAACCATTTAAAATCTAAGAATTCATTAAAAGAAGACTCTTGGGCGAGTGAGTTCAGTGCTGTTCTTGCGGAACTTGTAGATATGAAACTTGAAGAAATTGAAAATATTAATACTGGGGTTTTTATAACTGCGCTGAAGGAAATATATGAGGAAGTTAAGAGAGAGAAAGAGACTGGAGAAATAACGGAAGAAATGAAAGATAAATATTCTGATTTTGAAAAAAGTGTTATTGAAACTTTACATTTGGGAGGCGGAAATCATAAAGAAGAGTGCGTGAAAATTAAAAAAGAAATTGGTGTAAATGATAATAAATTTTCAATTTTTCTTAAAGTAATGGAAGACGAAATAAAGAATGCTACTAGCGAAGACGAGCTATCGTCAATATATAAAAATGGATTTGATATTTATGCAAGTTTTGGATCCAACAAACATCTGTTAAAAATGATAAACACATCAAAGGGTTATCATTTTAAAAAAATTAGAAAAGAAACTGCAGAGAAGATTGAGAAATTATCCAAGACTAATAAAGGTTTGAGTGACGAGCTTTTAAAGAAGATACATTTATTTTTTGATATTGACCATTTTCCTTCCACTGAAGAGACAATCAAAGAACTTGAAAAATATTAAAAAAACATAGGATTAATAATTTTAAGCAAACCATATGAAACTAATCACAGATAAAATGATTGGAGATATTGCCGATTCTTTGGGATTGAGATTTCTGCCGGAAAAAAAACAGGGGGAAGTTTTAACAGGCGTTCTTGGAATAATCAGTAAAAAAGCGGGAATTAGAATTGTGGAGAAATTCAGCGAAGAAGAAGCGAAAGAATTTAATCAAATTCCTAAAGATGATTTAGAAAAAATGGAAGAATTTATGATCGCCAAAAATTCCGACGCGGAAGAGATTTTCAAAGAAGAAGCGGAGAAAGTGAAGGAAGAATTATTGAACGCGAAAGTGAAGAAATAAATATACTCGGAGTGTAGAACGAACCGCAGTGAAGTTCTATTTGAAGTATCATAAAATTAAGTTTTATCGTTCTTCAGGTTGAACTTCGTTGCGACTCATTCGACACTCCATAATGCGATAATTTTAATAAATATAATTATGTTTAATTTTGGTGCTATGAAAAATGAACAACCTTTGCAACCAGATACTCAAAACGAAGTAGGGGAATTTGAGGATTTGGAAAATAAAGTAGATATTGCGATTGAAGAAGATGAGGAATTTGGAAGTGAAAGTGAAAAAAGAGTAGAAAACTGGAAAAATAAATCCGAAGAAGAAAGAACAAAAATTGTAAAAGAAAAAAGAGAAAAATTAGAAAGAGATTTAGAAAAGAATGTTGAGCTTCCAGAAGATCTAACGGAAAAAACAAAGGAACTCAGAGCATATCAAAAAGAACTGAAAATAAAAAATAGAGCGTTTGTTGAAGAGAGAGGAGATATTGTAAGTAATATCCAAAGCCAATTGGATGGCGGGATTGATATTTCAAGTTTAGATTTAGGCGACCGAAGTGAATTTAAAAATGTGTTGTCGTCTTTTAGAAATGTCGCAAAAAATACTTTAGAGATAGAAAAAGCAGATTACTATTTAGAAGCTGGAGAAGACAAACTTGGCGATTTATTGGAGACACACGAAGATCGAGAAATTTCCATGGAAATATTGGAAAAAATTATGGGACAAATAGGCGATTTTGAAAAATATTTAAAAGATCTTGAAGATATGACAGCAGAACAATTAGAAGTTGCCGAAGGAGAAGTGAAGGAATTGTTAGACAAATTAAATGATATATATAAAAAAAATCCTGACTTGTTTAAGAAGTTATTAGCTGCTGGAGCGGTAATAGGAGTTTTGATTTTAGCCGCTGTAGTATTAGGACCTGCTGCTGTCGCATTATATGAATGGGCGTCTGTGATAGAATTAGGAAGTATAGCGCCTGGAGCGACTAAAGCGCTTTTTGATTGTATAGGAAAAGGAGGAGCGATGACTGCTGGCGCAGTTGTTGGAGGTGGAACCCTTTTAAAAGTTTTTTCTTGGTTTTCTAAGGAAGAGAATAGAGACAAAGTCGCAGAAGGGATTTTTAGAGCAAAAATGCCAGCAATTGCTTATTTATTTAATGGAAGACCTGGCGAGAAAAAAAGCTGATTAGAAAATACAAGATGTAGAGACGGCGATTTATCGCGTCTCGGTTATGTGATTAGACATTATCAAAACAATATTGTCATCCTGAGCTTGTCGAAGGGTGGGAAGCACGCCAAATTTATCATCCTTCGACAAGCTCAGGATGACAAATTTAGCTCAGTTTTAACTTTTTAACTTTATAAACTTTTTAACTTTTAACTTGTTTACTATGCCAGAATCAAATGAAAATATAAAAATACAAGAAATAGAAAAATTAGAAAAAGAATTAGCAGAGAAAAGGGCGGCGATTGAAAGCGTGGGAATTGAGAGTAGAGAAGCGGAAATTACGAAAGAGAATTTAGGAGAACAACAATCTCAAACAATTCCAACCCAGCAAACAACAACCGCGATTACGACTGATGACGAGAAAACGAAAGAAATAAAAAACGACGCCAAGGAAATAAAAAATCTTGACACCGCAAGACAAGTGAAAGTTCTTGTTGTCTTAGCGTTTGAAAAAGGAATCGGGCACAGCATCAAAGTGGCCAGAAATTTAAACGACGCTTATTTGTTGGACGAATTGCATGACAGGTTAGTTGGGGAGTTGCGGAGCGAATTGGTGGAGAAGGGGAAGTTGAAGGAGATTTAGAGTTGTCATCCCCGCGGAGGCGGGGATCCAGATGAAATATCTTCAGATTGTAAGTATTATTATAACAATTGAGATATCATAAAATATTACTATTAATTTATTTTCAAAATTTTTATTTTAGAGGTAATATTCAATAATACTTCACCTGGATTCCCGCCTTCGCGGGAATGACAAAATAATAAAATATTGAGATAATTTTATGGAAATTCAAATCGGTGATTACATTATAGAATTAGTACTTTTTGACCTCGTAGTTCTTGCGGCGCTTTTTATTGTTTTAATAGCGCTTATTTACGCTAAAATAAAACTTGCCAAATCGGGACAAATTACCAGATCTCTCAATATGGTAATTTTGCAAGTTTCAGTTGCCAAAAATATAGAGAAGCAGTCTCAAGATAAAAAAGAAGAACAGAAAGAATATATTTCTATTATGGAACAGTTGTTTTCCAGTTTGAGCAATATTCGGGAAGAGATGGCGAAAAAGATTATTTATGGGCCATTCTACTTATCGTTTGAAATCGCCACGCCAATTGATAGCAAAGAAATATTTTTCTATGTATCCGTTCCTAAAAAGTTTCAGTCAATTATTGAAAAACAAATCAACAGTTTTTATCAAGACGCAGAAATAAAAAGAGTTGACGATTATAATATTTTTGTTCCAAACGGCGGATCAGCAGCTTCATATATGACCCTAAAAAAACGGCACATTTTTCCCATTAAAACATACCAGCAATTGGAAACCGATCCCTTATTAAATATAACGAATGCTTTTAGCAAAATTCCAAACGGAGAAGGGGCTGCTTTACAAATTATTATAAAACCGATTGGGAATATTTGGCAAAAAGAAAGCAAAGATACGATAAGATTAATGCAAAAGGGGAAAGGATTCGAAAGCGGACATACGGAGTCTTCGTTTTTAGTAAAGGCAATAAAAGAACTTGTCGGCATATTTTTTGCAGGAGGCAAAACAGATGAACAGCGCAAGCAAGAAGAAACGCAAATCAATCTTACTCCCGAACAAGAAGAAACTATAAAAGCGGTAGAAACAAAATCAACCAAAATCGGTTTTGAAACAAATGTGCGATTAGTAACATCAGCGCAAACAAAAGAAAAGGCGCAAATGTTATTGAAAGAATTGGAAAATTCATTCTCGCAATTTAACGCTCCAAACCTCAATTCATTGAAAATTACAGAAACATTTTTAAATAAAGCGAGATTTTTAAACAAAACCATTTATAATTTTATTTTTAGAAGTTTTGAAAAAAGCAGAAAAATAATTTTAAACACGGAAGAATTATCAAGCATTTTTCATTTTCCAATCGCAACCACGGAAACGCCGCAGATAAAATGGTTAAAGTCTAAACAAGCGCCAGCGCCAAATAATATTGTAGACGAAGGATTGCTTTTGGGATACAACAATTATCGCGGAGATAAAACTGAAATAAAAATAGGGAAAGACGATCGCCGGCGGCATATGTACACGATTGGACAGACTGGAACTGGAAAGTCAGCGTTTTTGGGAGAGCTTATCAAACAGGACATTAAAAATGGCGATGGACTTTGTGTTATTGATCCGCATGGCGATTTAGTGGAGAGCGCTTTAGAATGTGTTCCAAAAGAAAGAGCGGACGATGTTATTTTATTTGATCCTTCCAATATCCAAAATCCTCTTGGTTTAAATCTGCTTGAATATGACGAGAATTATCCGGAACAAAAAACATTCGTGATCAATGAAATGATTAAGATATTTGATAAGCTGTATGATTTGAAAGCAACAGGTGGACCAATGTTTGAGCAGTATATGAGAAACGCGATGTTGCTTATTATGGACGATCCTGCGTCAGGTTCTACTTTAATTGAAATTTCAAAGGTTCTTGCCGACGCCGATTTTAGAAAATACAAATTATCAAAATGCCAAAATTACATTGTTAAAAATTTCTGGGAAAAGGAAGCGGAAAAAGCGGGCGGCGAAGCGGCGCTGGCAAATATGGTTCCCTATATCACAAGCAAGTTAACGCAATTTATTTCCAACGACACAATGCGGCCGATTATCGGACAGCAGAAAAGCTCCATCAATTTTCGAGAGATTATGGACAACAGAAAAATTATTTTGGTTAATTTATCTAAAGGAAAAATTGGCGAGATGAATGCTTATTTATTAGGACTTGTAATTGTCGGAAAAATTCTCGTTTCCTCTTTAAGCAGAACAGACATTCCACAAGAAGAAAGAAAAGATTTTTATTTATATATTGATGAGTTTCAAAACTTTACAACAGATAGTATCTCCACAATTCTTTCGGAAGCAAGAAAGTATCGCTTGGTTCTTAATATCGCGCATCAGTTTTTAGGACAGCTTCCCGAGGAAATACAAAAGTCAGTTTTTGGAAATGTCGGAACAATAGTTTCGTTTAGAATCGGACCGGAAGACGCGGAATTTATGACAAAACAATTCATACCAAATTTCAACGAACAGGATTTGATCAATATTGATAATTACAACGCCTATGTAAAATTAATGATGAACGGAACGATCAGTGAAGGATTTAATATGGCGACATATCCGCCTGAAAAAGGAAGCAGGGAGCTGGCGAAAGCGATTAAGAAATTATCTACTTTGAAATATGGTCGGGATAGAGAAGTTATTGAGAGGGAGATTAGAGAGAGGTCGGAAATAGGAGGGAAGTAATTTTGAATTGCCATTATGCTTGTCATTGCGAGGAGCGTAACGGAGCGATAGCGTAGTGAAGCGACGAAGCAATCCCGCAACTAAGCCTTTTGCGCGTAGCTACGGGATTGCTTCGTCGCCATTTCGTTCGCTACGCTCTCTCAGGCTTCTCGCAATGACAGTAAATAAATTACAAACTTGTCCTTGCTATCTATTATTCATCTTGCTATAATAAACAAATCCGCGGGTATCGTATAATGGCTTATTATGTCAGCCTTCCAAGCTGAAGACACGGGTTCGATTCCCGTTACCCGCTCTGCGTTATATTAACATTTAAACTGTGCATTTGGAGCGTTGAACGAGTCGCAACGAAGTTCAACCGAAGAACGATAAAATTTAATTTTATGATATTTCAGTAGAACTTCGCTGTGGCTCGTTCTACACTCCAGAATATTCATTAAATAATTTCTATGCAAGAAGAAAATAAATTAGGAGTTTGTGGATTGGCGTGTTTTAAATGTCCAAAATATACAAACAAAAAATGCCCAGGCTGTGAGCCAAACGAATTTTGCCCAATTCCAAAATGTGCTGAAGAAAAGGACGTAAGTTTGTGTTTTGAGTGCAAAGAATTTCCTTGTGATTTAAATTATAAAGAAGGACCAATTGTAAAAGAAACTTTAGATTTTTACAAAGAATAAAAAAATAAAACAAAAATGAACCTTGTAAAAAATATAAACATTATCAGGAGGGATGAACTGGCGGTTTTTAGATTAAAACTGTTTTTTTGTGTTGCGTTATTTTTTGTAATTCTAATATTTTCAACATCTTCATCCGTAAAAACAACTAAAGCTTATGAACTTGAGGAAAGTCAGAATTTTCTCATTGATTCTTCTTATGACTATAATAACCGTTCAGAGATATCAGCAACCTTGAAAAACATCAGCGCGAACGCGTATTTTTATGTGGAAGATAATTATTATAATAGCTTATCTAATAGCTCTAAGCTGGGATTTAATATTGATTTAAATTCATTAGCAACAAGTTTTGATAATGTAATCTATCCAAAAACGAGAGCGCTTTTTGGATACGAATGGAACCCGGGAATTGACAATGACAGCAGAGTTACAATTCTATTTACTAAAACAAGGGAAAATGTCGGAGGCTATTTTAATCCAAACGACGAGTATAAAAAAGAGAATATTTCTGACAGAAAAAGCAATGAGAGAGAGATACTTTACTTAAATGCGGCTTTTATGGATGATCAAAGAATGGAAAGTTTTCTCGCACATGAATTTCAACATATGATTACCTGGAACTATAAAATGAAACTACACGGAATTAATGATGATGTTTGGTTAAACGAAGGGAGATCTGAATATGTTTCTACGGCAATCGGATACGATGATAATTATTCAAATAGCAATCTCAAGGCAAGAGTTGATAATTTTTTGAAAGATCAGACAGATTCTCTTGTTGAATGGAAAAATAAAATCATTGATTATTCTTCCGTTAATCTGTTTTCCCAATATTTGGCTGACCGTTTTGGAAAAACAATTTTTAAATTAATGATAAACAATAATAAATCTGGAATAGAAAGCATAAACGATGCTTTAATTGATTTAAATCATTCAAATATAAATTTTAGAGATATATTTACAGATTGGACAGTCGCGAATTATCTAAATGACAAAACATTGTCAGCTGGTAACAGATACGGCTATTTTAATTCAAATCTTTCTTATCAGAATTTCCATTTTAGTCCGACGAAGAGTTATAAAGTAGACGATTATACAGAAGCAAATATTACTTCTTCAATAAAAGATTGGAGTTGTGAATATTACGAATTTAAAGCTGTCGGAAATAGCTATAAAAAAAATATCATTGAAATTAGTTTTGACGGAGACGATATAGGAATCTTTTCGGTTCCTTATATTGTTTTTTATAATGATGGGACCAAAAAAGTAAATTATATCAATTTAAATAAAACTCAGGACGCGAGGCTAACTATGGCTGATTTTGGAATAAATGTTTCTTCCGTGCTATTAATCCCAAGTAGTCAAAAACAAATTTACAATAATGGAGCTGCTATTAATAGCTACTCTTTCTCCATTTCCGCCGAAACAGTTGAGAAAAAAACACAATCCAGCGGATCTATTTTAAAATCCATTGAAAGCCCTAAGGTTTATTTTATTGAAAATAACAAAAAAAGATGGATAACCGATATTAATGCTTTTATTTCAAACGGATATAAATGGGAGAATGTTGTATTGGTTCTACAAAGTGAGTTAGAAATATTTGAAAACGGAGAAAATATTTACGCCGTAAATTCAAACTTAAAACAAAACGGCAGTTTAATAAGGGGAGGCGGCTATAAAGTTTATTTAATTGAAAATGGAAATAAAAAATGGATAACATCGGAAAAGGTTTTTGTTTATCTTGGATACAAATGGAATAATATAATTTCGGTTTCAGATAAAGAATTAAGCTTATATTCTGATGGGGAAGATATAAAATAAAAAATCTTTATCTCCTGTCATTTCAAGCCCTTTAAGGCGAGAAATCTAAGAATGTTACTATGCGGAGATAATGTACATTTAGATGAAATTTAAATAGCTCTTAAATCTCTCAATCGCTTCGCTCATTTTGAGATGACAAATAATTTATACAAATTTATTTTGATATGAAAGATGTAATAATTAAAAAAAATTTAAAAACAATAACTGCTATTTTAATCCTGGCGGTACTTTTTAATTTTTCTCTCATTTCTTGCCAAGCAATTAATAATTTAGACATCCCAAAAATAATTTATAGATCGCAGTGGGGAGCGAATGAAGAAAAAGTTATTTCATCAATAGAATATGCTAGAACAAATAAATTTATTATTCATCATACCGCCAGTTCAAAATTAGTTCCAGATTCAGACGGTAGCGGCGAATATAAAAATATGGTCAACAATATATTTTTATATCATATCAACGGACGAGGATGGAATGACATTGGCTACAATTATTTAGTTGATCCAAATGGAAATATTTATGAAGGAAGGGGCGGAGGAAATGGAGTTATCGGCGTGCATGCTGGCAGTTACAATACGGGCAGTGTCGGAATTTCAGTTCTTGGAACTTATGGCGGAAATGTGAAAGGCGAATATTTATCTAATTCGCTCACTTATAATATTATAAAATCTCTGGAAAAATTAATCGGCTGGGTAGCGGCAAACAATAGCATAACTTTAAACAAAATTAATAGCCAGAATTCTAAGGGAGAAAATATTGATGGCGTTGTTGGTCATCGCGATGTTAGCGCTACTAATTGTCCGGGGGACGAACTTTATCAAAAACTAGACAGCATTCAAAACGATGCCATTACTTACGCTAACACATATAAAAACTACGCGTATCAAATCGGCGGGGATAAAGCTATTTATATTCTCGCGGACGGCTATAAAATGAAATTTAACTCCGCCAAAGAATTGCCAACCGCGTATCGGAATAATATTATTAAACCAATTTCCGTGGCTCAGTTGGAAATGTATAAATATAAAAATGTCGTGATTTATCCAGACGGAAGTTTATTGCAAAAATTTGATGCTCCAACCGTTTATTATTTGGAAAACGGTAAAAAAAGAGCGCTCAGTATGAGTGGCGAAGAGTTTATAAAAATGGGTTTTAAAATTGAAGATTTAAAAAATGTTTTTGAGAGCGATTTAAAAATATATGGCGATAGCGCCATCATAAAATATGGACCAGACGGAAGTTTATTGAGCGATAAAAATGGAAATATTTATTTTATAGAAAAAGGTCAGAAAAGAAAATTTACCTCGGCGCGACTTTTTGAATATTTAAATTATCAATGGGCAGATGTTAAGAAAAGTTTAGAAATTAATTTTTATTTAGAGAGCTTAGATATGATTTATCCGGACGGAACATTGGTAATGAACGACAAAAATAACAAAGTGTATCTAATAGAAAATAAACAAAGACGAGAAATAACTTCTCTTGTTTTGTTTGATATTCTAAATTATGAATGGAAAAATGTGATTTCAATAACTGAAGACGAGATGGATCATTTTCCGACTGGCACGAAAATGACTTATCCAAATGGAACTTTAATTAAAGCTAAAGATTCTGCCGCGATTTATTTAATAAAAAGCGGAAAGAGAAGAGAAATTACCTCTTTGACTTTATTTGAAAAGCTAGATTATGAACGGAAAGATGTAATTAATATTGAAGCGGACGAAATAAATAATCATCCAGCGGGCGATCATATTTTATATCCAGATTCAACTTTAATTAAATCTGTTAATGACCCGGGTATTTATTTATTGGAAGCTGGGCAAAAAAGAAAAGTAACTTCTTTGGTTTTATTTGAAAAATTAGGATACAGCTGGAACGATGTGCTTTCTCTTCACCCAGATGAATTCAAAGATTATCCTGATGGAAAAAATTTAACTTATCCTGACGGAACATTAATTAGAAGAAAAGATTACCCAGTTGTTTATAAAATAGAAAATGGAACAAAAAAAAGATTTACTTCGCTTGCTTTATTTAAAGCGACAAAAAACGACTGGGCAGCCATTCTTGATTTAAGCAAGGAAGAATTTATGGCTTATCCTGACGGTGGAATTTTAAAATATCCAGAGGGGACTTTGATTAAGCAAACTGATGGCGATAAAATTTATGTAATGAAAAACAGTAACGCTGAATGGATAAAATCTATGGAAGAATTCTTGGCGGCTAAATATAAATTATCTAATGTTCTTGAAATTACCGCTGAAGAAATGAGTTTGTATATTGATGTTGAAAAGAAAGAAATAAATAATAATAGTGTTGATGATTCTGAAAATGTTAAAAATAATGATGTGAATAATACTACTAATAATACAAATAATGAACCCTTAATGAGAGTAGCGATATATTCAACGACAAGCGAGGATATTGTAATTACCGCTAACGGGAATTACACAGTGAATTATTATAATTCTAATAACACAATTTCTAAAACAGAAAATAAATCTTCTGGAGAACAAACAGTTATTTCTTATTTTAATTCTGCGAATTATCTAAAATTTATTCCAGCAAATGAAAATGTGATTTTAGAAGTTTTGTCTTATAAAGATCTTTCCTGGAACAAAGAAATTAACGACAATAAATTTAGAGGCAATATTGAAATTAATTATTCTAATACTTCTGATAAATTATGGGTTGTCAATGAATTATTATTAGAAGATTACGCTAAGGGAATTTCCGAAGCAGCAGATAGCAGTCCGACAGAATATTTAAAAGCGTTTTCAGCAATTGCGCGAACTTACGCGATGTCCTATATTCAAAAAGGGGGCAAGCATATCGGCGAACCATTTTATTTAAAAAACAGCCGCAACGATAATGGCAATGACCAGCATTACAAAGGATATAATTTTGAAATGAGAGCGCCGCAAATTGTCGCGGCCAATGAATTGACTGCGGGCTATATTATAAACTACAACGATAGTCCGATTGTCGCGGCTTATTCTTCCGACTCTGGCGGAGTAACGAAAAGTGGTTGCACAGCGTTAAGCGCGAATTATTGCAGCGCTGATTACGCTTATCTCAACGGCGAAGCAAGAGATCCTGAAAATACAGAGCACGATCCCGCTAAAATTGCCGCCAGCCACGGCGCTGGAATGAGCGCTGTCGGCGCGTATCAAATGGCTGAAGACGGAAGTAGCTGGCAAGAAATTATCAAGCATTATTATTTGGGAGTTGAGGTAGAGAAGTATTACTAATTTATCCCTATGTCCGAACAAATAAAAATCTTAGGCGTAAAAGTAGATAAAATTAATGAAAGAAATACTCTTGATAAAATTGAATATTTTTTAGCGTCTGACAGACAACATTATATCGCAACGCTAAATTCCGAGATACTTCTCAAAGCGCAGAAAGATGAAGAATATTTTCATATTTTAAATAAAGCGGATTTATCTGTAGCTGACGGGACTGGGTTAAAGTTGGCTGGTTTAATATCTATAAATAATATTGAAAGAATTCCCGGAGCTGATTTGACTAAAAAAATTTTGCGAATGGCTGAAAACAAAAAATTAAAAATTGCGGTTTTGAATTGGAGCGGGGGATTGTCTAAGAAGAAAGATATTGAAAAGGCTTTGAGAAAAAAATATTCTGGTTTAAAATTTGTGATAGAAAATACTGAACGAGATTTTACAAATTTTACAGAAACAAAAAGTCTCGCGCGCTTGCGAGAATTTGAACCGGCTATTTTGTTTGTCGCGTTAGGCGCTCCGTATCAAGAAAAATTTATTTATCACAATCTAAACAAAATACCATCTATAAAATTAGCGCTTGGCGTCGGTGGATCTTTTGATTTTATTTCTGGCAAAATCAAACGCGCCCCTTTGATTTTTCAAAAATTGGGATTAGAATGGTCATGGCGATTAGTGATGCAACCAAAAAGATGGAAACGGATTTATAACGCGGTAATTGTTTTTCCCTCTAAATTTATTAAATGGAAATTTATCAACAGATTTTTCTATCGCAAAAATGTCGTTGCTTTTATTGTTAATAATCAAAACCAGATGTTGATAGTTAATAGAGCAGGAGATAGTGATTATTGGGGATTGCCGCAAGGAGGAGTTGATGATGGTGAAATTGACAATGATGCCATTTTGCGGGAAGTAAAAGAAGAAACGAATATTAGCAGTATTGATGTTTTGGGAAAGTTTGAAAATATTTATAAATACGGATGGACCAAAGAACATAAAAAGCGTGAAATTACTGGTCATAAAGGACAAAGACAAACTTTATATATTTTAAAATTTAATGGCGAGGATAGGGAAATTAAATTGTGTCCATGGGAGCTTAAAGATTGGAAGTGGGTTGAGATTAGTGAATTGATTAATGAATCTGATGAAATGCGTAGAGAAGCTTATGAGATTTTTTTGGAGAAGTTTCGTTCTATAAAAAATATACACACTTGAATTTGTCATTCCCGCGGAGGCGGGAATCCAGTAAGTCTCAATAAATAATAACTATCGTAATAATTTTATTAGGTGAGACTAACTGGATCCCAGATATTTTTTTCTAAAGCTTCCCTGTCTGCTGACAGGCATGGCTTTTAGAAAAAATTCTGGGATGACAAAAATGAAAAAATTCACCTTAAAATGTCAATATGAAAAAAATAAAAACAAGATTTGCGCCGAGTCCGACGGGGATGCTTCATGTGGGAAGTTTGAGAACTGCGCTTTATAATTATCTTTTTGCTAAACATAATAAAGGCGATTTTATATTAAGAATTGAAGATACGGATAAAGCGAGGTCTGTAGAAGGTTCTCTGGAAAATTTAATAAAAATATTGAATTTAACTGAGTTGAAATATAGCGAAGGTGTATTTATGGACAATAACGAAAAAATCGCTCAGAAAGGCGATTTTGGGCCGTATGTGCAGTCAGAACGGCTATATATTTATAGAAAATATGTTGACGAGTTAATAAAAAATGATTATGCGTATTTTTGCTTCTGCAGTCAAGAGCGGCTGGAAGAGATGAGAAAAGACCAGCAAGCGAAAAAAATGGCGCCGATGTATGACGGGAAATGCAGGGAATTAAGCAAAACGGAAATTGAAAAATTATTAAATAATCAATCTTCTGTCATTTCGAACGAAGCGGAGCGTAGTGAGAAATCTAAAAATTCAGAAACTTCTACACTTTCAGATTTTTCGCCTACGGCTCAAAATGACAATTCAAACTATGTCATCCGATTAAAAACTCCAAAAGAAGGATTTACGGAATTTAATGATTTGATTTATGGGAAAATAAAAATAGAAAATAAAATAATAGACGATCAGGTTTTGATGAAATCAGACGGCTATCCGACTTATCATTTGGCGAATGTCGTTGATGATCACTTGATGGAAATTTCTCATATTATTCGCGGCGAGGAGTGGCTGCCTTCAACACCGAAACATATTTTATTATACAAAGCGTTCGGCTGGGATATTCCCGAATTCGCGCATTTGCCGCTTTTACTAAATCCCGACAAAAGCAAACTTAGCAAACGCCAAGGCGATGTTGCTGTGAAAGATTATTTTAAAAAAGGATACTTGCCGGAAGCGCTGCTAAATTTTATACTGCTTCTCGGCTGGAATCCAAAAACGGAAGAAGAAATATTTTCGTTGGACGAAATGATCAAACGATTTGATTTGTCCGGAGTGAATAAAACCGGAGCGATTTTTAATACGGAGAAGTTGGATTGGATAAACGGAGCTTATATTCGGGAGATGGATTTGGAGAAATTGACTAAGCTTTGCGTTCCGTATTTGATTGAAGCGGGATTGATAAAAAAAGTAGTAAGTAGTAAGTATCAAGTATTAAGCACGAATGACGAAGTGAATTTTGATTATTTGAAAAAAGTTATTGTCTTAGAACAAGAACGGATGAAAAAAATAAGCGAGATAGGGGAGTTGGTAAAGTTTGTTTTTATGGATAAGTTGGAATATAGCAAAGATTTGTTGATTTGGAAGAAGATGAGTTTTGAGGAGGTGAAAAATAATTTGGAATTGGTTTATGACGAATTAGAAAAAATAGAGGAGAAAGATTTTGAGAAAAATAATTTGGAAAAGGTTTTGAGAAGTTTGATGGAGCGAGAGGGGATTAAAGCGGGGGAATTGTTATGGCCATTGCGTGTTGCTTTGACTGGATTAAAAGGATCGCCAGGACCTTTTGAAGTGGGGGAAGTTTTGGGGAAGGAGAAGGTTTTAGGGAGGATTAGGATGGGGACTGAAAAGATAAAATAAAAAAGAAGAGGAAAAATTAAAATCCATCTTCTTGTACTGCTACCTTCTTTGTTGATTAGTGATTCGTTTGGGAACCACTTTCTTTATTTGATATGTTACTTCGTGGAATATTTCCACTGGATTGATTGGAACAATGTCATAAAGCGCTTCGGCTGGTATTCTATTTAGAATTAATGTGATTGTTTCTCTGCGTTTTTTGAAGTTTTGGGCTTGTTGAACAAGATTCATCCCACTTTCTTCAATTAGAGTTCCTAATTCCCACATCGTTGAGAATTTTTTTCCTTCCGTAAAATTGTCATCAACAAATTTTGTCGGTGGAAGTAAAATATTTATCTCCGTTTTATCGCCACCTTGTGTGTTCATTTCAATTACCACTTCCATTACTTTTATTATCGTGGGCGTACTATTTCCTCTATGCATGGTTCTTTTATCCTCCTTGTATCTAGTTGTCAATTTCAACAACACTTATTTTATTTATAATCTAAGATGAGCAATCTGTCAAGAACATTGAGTCAATCTTAAAAATATACTATAATAAAACCAGCTTAAATAATAAACTCATTCAAAAATGGTTGTAGTTAGATGTAATAAAAAACTACTTATTATGTTAATACTAATAGCGTCTTTTATCTTGACGCCATTTTTAAGTATAGAAAAAACCAGCGCGGATTTGGTGAAAGAAATAGAAAGTGAAATTGAAGAAAAAAATGATCAGATAAAAAATTTGGAAAATCAGGCGGAGGAATATAAAGATGTTATTTATGATCTTAGAATAAAAGAACAAAGTTTGGAAAACGAGATTGAACTTTTTGACGCGCAGATCGCACAGCTGGATTTAGAAATAGAGGCAACTCAGGCGCAAATAGATCGGGCGAATTTGGAAATAAATAATTTACTGCTTAGAATTCAAATCAAAGAAAATGAAATAGAGGATCAAAAAGATGTGCTAAAAAAAATAATTAGAGAGATAAATGATTATGACAAAGAGTCAATGCTTGAAATTATTTTAAAAACCGAAGAATTTTCTGATTTTCTAAATCAGGTTGAATATACTAATACCGTCGGAGAGAAAATAAAAGAAGCGCTTGATGAATTGAAAATTATAAAGAGTGAACTTGAAGAGGAAAAAAAAGAATTGCAGGATAAAAAATTAAAGCTTGAAGAATTAAGCGCAGCACTTTTAAATAAAAAAGAAATCGCGGACGCGCAAAAGACAGCGAAAGAAGTTTTACTCAAAGAAACAAGAGGAAAAGAATATAGATTTCAGGATATGCTGTTTGGCGTTAGAAATCAAAGAAAAACAATTTTAGGCGACATAAATAAACTAAAACGCGACAAGGAAGCGGAAATCGCGAGGATTACGGCAATAGCGGAAAGGCCATCAGAAAATCTTGCTTCAACAAAATGGTATTTTTCCCAAAACGACCCAAGATGGAAAGATATGACAATCGGATTTTCAAGTTCAACTGTTGATGATTATGGATGCGCGATTTCGTCCGTAGCGATGGTATTTAAGTATTACGGCATAGACATAGATCCAGGCCGTTTGGCAAAACAGCCGATCTATTATCGCGATTTGATCTACTGGCCGAATCAATGGAGATTTCTTGATTTGGTTAAAAAAACAGGTCACAAATCCGGTGGATTAACTACCGCTGATTGGAACTTAATAGACCGTGAAATTGCCAGCGGACATCCTGTGATCATCTTCATAAAAGCCCGCGGAAGCGCCGGACATTATGTCGTAATTCACAGCAAGGACTCTAAAGGATATATTGTCCATGATCCGGTTCTATGGAACGGCCAAAGCGGAGCGAATATTTATCTTTCTACGACCAGAAAATATTTATCATTAATCTACGGAACAAGCACGGTTATTGATCAGATGATTATTTATCATTGATGTTTTGCGACATAAAATTTATTATTTTTTTTGACTTTTATGTAGTTCTATGTTAGTTTAAACATAACTTAAATATCCTACCCGCTAGGGTCAAGCCG
>JAGLIN010000129.1 GCA_023142975.1 Candidatus Parcubacteria bacterium | reverse complement strand
AGCGATAGAGAAAATAAAAAATTATTTACAAGAAAAAAACAGGAGCATTGGCTTTGATAAAATAGCGGAAATTATAAATGAAGACGCTAAAATAACAAATTCATATATAGAGGCAAATAAAATTATTCTAAAAAATATTTTAGGAGAATGGGGTTGTGAGAAATGGTCTTATATCAATCCCAAGAACATAAAGGACAAATCATATTTGTCTTTAAAAAAAAATAAAAAACCTCTTCACTTTACTGAAATTGCTGATGAAATAAATATAATTTGGACTAAAAAGAAAAAGACTAACAGTCAAACTGTGCACAATGAACTTATCAAAGATGATCGTTTTGTTTTGATTGGCAGAGGAATTTACGCGCTGAAAGAATGGGGATACGAAGAAGGAACCGTTTTAGATGTTATTATAGAAATAATGAAAGAGAAATATAGAGAGATGAAACAGGGGGAAATAATCAAAGAAGTTCTAAAAAAGAGACAAGTTAAAGAAAACACGATTGTTTTAAATCTGCAAAATAAAGGGTGCTTTGAAAAATTAAATGGAAAGATTTACAGATTGAAATAAATAAAATTGTCAAATTGTCAAAATGTCAAACTGCTGTGCTATGCATAACAATTTAGCAATTTGACAATTTAGCAATCTATATTATCTTATGCCCTCATTTCTCTATATCGTTATAGAATCACTTAAGGAATCAGTAGTTTTTTTTTATAACTATTGGTGGTTTTTTACGCCGCTAATGCTTTGGCCTATTTTTCAGCTTGCCTGGGTAAATTATGCGCAAGAAAAATATTTCAGAAGTATAAAATGGAATTTGTTGGAAATAAAAATTCCGAAAGAAATAGAAAAAAGACCAAAAACGATGGAGGAGTTTTTCTCTGGAATTTACAGCAGTCATGATGTAATCATAGATACCTTGTATGATGTATATTTGGAAGGCGCGTTGGATGTTTGGTTTAGCTTGGAAATTGTGAGCATAGAAGGGGATGTGCATTTTTATATTAGAACTCCGATTAAATCAAGGGCTATAATAGAAGCGCAAATTTATGCCCAGTATCCAGATGCTGAAATAAAAGAAGTTGAAGATTATGTGACAGATATTCCTGATGATATTCCAAGTAAAGACTATGAAATGTGGGGAACTGACATGACATTAGGAAAGGAAGATGCTTATCCGTTAAGAACCTATAAGGAATTTGAAGATTCTGCTTCGGGAGAATTTGTTGATCCTATTTCAAATATTGTTGAAGGAGTCAGCAAATTAGGCAAAGGAGAACAAATATGGATGCAGGTTCTTATCAGAGCAACTGGCGATGAATGGAAGCAAGAGGCAGACAATATAGTGCTTGATTTAATAGGCAGAAAGAAAAAAAAGAAAGCATTCAGTAATCCGCTTGCGTTTATTATAAGTGAAATCGCTGACATTGGCAGATATATAATCTTTGGGCTTTTTTCAGCCGTTAATCCGCTTGAGGAGAGTGAAAAAAAAGAAACAAAAGAAGAAGAGTCGATTAGTTTAATGCTTCATCTTTCTCCCGGTGAAAAGGATATAGTTACAGCTATTGACAACAGCACAAAAAAACCGGGATTTGAAACGGATATTCGTTGGGTCTATTTGGCAAAAAGAGATATTTTTGATAAGCCAAAGGGATGCGGAATATGTTTTTCTTATTTTGCGCAATTCGGATCACAAGATTTAAACTATTTGTACCCTAATTCAAAAACCAAAACAAGCGCTTATTATTTTCTAACGGAATTTAGATTGGCGATAAGGAAAAGAAAGATTTTAAGAAAATATAAGCGAAGAGAGTTTGATGAAAAAGGATATGTCTTAAATGTAGAGGAATTGGCAACTATTTTTCATTTTCCAACTATTGAAGTTAAAGCTCCTGTCGCTCCGCGCGTTGAAGCTAAAAAAGGCAAACCGCCAGCAGGGTTGCCAATATAAAATGGATTCTGTCATTCCCGCGGAGGCGGGAATCCAGTAAGTCTCAATTAATAATTATCGTAGTAATTTTATTAAGTGAGACTAACTGGATCCCAGATATTTTTTCTTGCGCTTCGCTCCAGAAAAAATTCTGGGATGACAAAATAAAAAAATTATACTTAAAAGAATCATTATGTCAACAGACACTACTCGTTTTGCAAAAACAAATTTTCGCGGGCAGGAGCATGTTTTTGGTATAAAAAAAGATGATCGCAGAAGACACATGTATGTTATTGGGAAAACAGGAATGGGAAAAACAACGCTTTTGGAAAATATGGTTATTTCAGATATTAGGGCTGGAAATGGCGTAGCTGTTGTAGATCCGCATGGGGATTTTGCTGAAAAGATTTTGAATTTTATACCATCTTCCAGAATTAATGATGTTGTGTATTTTAATCCAGCGGACATTGATTATCC
>JAGLIN010000128.1 GCA_023142975.1 Candidatus Parcubacteria bacterium | reverse complement strand
GACTTCGGAATAACCTGAAGCCATAGTTCGCCTTTATAACCAAAGGGAACGCTATCAAATCTTGAATAATTATCAATCATTAATCTTGTTTGTAAGTCAACTCGTCCCGTAGAACTTTTTGAAGAAGAAAAAGCAAATATATTTTCAGACAGATTTAAACTTTCATTAAGCTTAATTAAATATATCCCATTTTTCTCCAAAGGATTATTTAAATCTATTTTATATAAAGATTCTGTTTTTATAATATCGCGAACGCTTTCATTTTTTCTCGGCAAAAACGCTCCTTTCATTCTATATCCCTCTTCGGAAATGCTCAAATCAATACTCGCCGGCTGAAGATTATTCTCACCAGCGTTCTTTATCTCCCCGCTTTCCATCATTTCTTTTATATACTGCGAAGGAAAAGCGCCTACTTTGTTTTGAGTTTTATTTTCCATTTAGATAAGTTACAATTTTTATTCTCAATCCAACAAACCACCCTTGAAGCGACATAAATCCCCACTGGCACGAAAATCAAATTTCCCATTAAATTATTTCTAAAAAACGGGATTGCCATATAATAGCATCTTATTAATCCTGGCAAAGTATATTCATACATTCCCGACATTAGCCACCAGCCGAAGTTGGTGTAGAGATAGAAAAAGATTGAAGATAATAAAGCTAAGCGTACCGAATTTTGAATTTTGAATTTTGAATTTTGGATTCTATTGCTTAAAAATCCAAACAACCCAATAAACATAAACGCTGTCCAAGTAAAAATAAAAATATAATTATTGCCGATTACCAAATCACTTAGAAATATTATTGCCAGCGGAACGATAATCATATAAACCCCGCCCAAATATATTCCCGCGATTAGAGCCAGAACAGTTATTATTTCAAAATTGGGAATACCGACATAACTTACTAAAACAAATCTGCCGACTACACCAATTATTATTAGCATTAATGCTATAGATATTTTTGCTTTATTCATGTTTTACGAATTAAGAATCATGAATTAAGAATCATGAATATATTTTTTATTCATAATTCGTAATTCTTGATTCATAATTCCCACGTTTAGAACGGCACTTCTTCAAATCTCCACTCCACCTTATCCCCACCTTCTAAAACCTTCTTATCCGCTGCGACTTCGCCTAAAGTATCATTTACATAATACTGCCAATATTTTCCGTCATCGCCATTTTTAATTCCGGCGATACTTTCTACAAAAACGCCAAAGTCATAATTATTATTATATTCAACTCCAATATTATTTTCTTCGCCATAATTTAAAAGCCCGGAAAAAACCGTTCTTTCTTCATCATTTGCGTCAAAAGAATAAGAAATAATATTTTCTTTTTCTTCGCTTTTCTCGTTTACTTGTTTATCTGCTTTTTCCTGCTTGTCATCAACATTATTCTCAACATTTACTTCTGTATTCAATCCAACATTCGCGCTATTTTCATTGGTAATGTTAGCATTTAGAAAAAACGCAACAATTAAAACAAATAAAGCAAAAATTAAAAACGGCGCTTTGCAATTACAGCATTTTTTTGTTTTTTGTTCAAGCATAGTTTTATGATTGACAGGTTTTTAAAATTGTGATAGAGTTTCTCAAGAGGTAAATGAAATGCCGCCAAAACATCCAGAACAGAGAGAAGGAGAAATTTTTTACCGTAATATTGACAGTAGAAAAGAGTTTAAGGAAATAGAATTTAAAACAAAAAGAGTGGGCAAAATAGCTTATTCGCCATTAGAAAAGGAGTTTGAGCTAATCACGGCAGAAAAAGGACTATTTCCTGTTTTTGTTCAAAAATTAGAATTTGATCAAATATCTCAAAAGAAATTCCGTAAAATTGTAGACGCTCTTAACCGTTAGCGTCACAATGCCGTCAGTGGACTTAACAAGCACCACGGGCTTCTTTTTTTGTCTAAAAATTTTGCATCAAATAGTTTTTTCTGTCATTCCCGCGGAGGCGGGAATCCAGTAAGTCTCAATAAACAATATTTTTCGTATAATTTTATTAAATGATACTAAATGGATCCCAGACATTTTTTCTAAAGCTAAAGCTTTTTAGAAAAAATTCTGGGACGACAATAATAAAAAACTTTTGCTTATACTAATCCTAAATTCCAATCCTAATCCCCACTCCCATCGTAGAACT
>JAGLIN010000127.1 GCA_023142975.1 Candidatus Parcubacteria bacterium | reverse complement strand
ACATTTCCAGAATCATCATTTTTAAAATTTATTTTTCCTTTTTTAAGCTGTTCAACAGTTTTTTTAATATCCGTTGTCACTGTCTCGGTTTTCGGAGAAGGCATCAGTCCTTTCGGTCCGAGAATTTTGGCGATACCAGCAAGTTTTCTCATCATATCGGGAGTAGCGACGGAAACATCAAAATCAATTTCCTTTGTTTGTTTTATTTTAGTTATCAATTCTTCTCCGCCAACAAGGTCAGCGCCAGCTTCTTTCGCTTCTGTTATTTTATCGCCTTCGGCAAATACGGCGATCTTTTTTTCTTTTCCAACGCTATATGGTAAAACAACAGACCCTCTGACTAATTGATCCGCCTGTTTGGGATTAATGTTAGTTCTAAAATGAACTTCAACACTCTCGTCGAATTTCACTTTTGCGTTTTCAATTAAAAAATCCACCGCTTCCTCAACGCTATATTTTTTATCTTTCTCTATTTTTTCCTTAACACTTTTATACCGTTTTGATCTTTTCATATTTTTTTACTTACGTGGTAATAACGCATTTTTTATAACGCTCCCACTTAATTAATAATAACATATTTCTACCCAGCTTTAGCTGAGGGTTAGAGATGCTTTAGCATCGCGAGTATTGACTCAATAATCTTAATTTTAAATTTAACTTGTTTTAATTTCGCGAGGTTAAAACCTCCACGACCCTCGGCTAAAGCCGGGTAGAAATTTTTGTATCTTACCCTTTCACTTCCACTCCCATCTGCCTCGCCGTCCCCGCGATAATCTTCATTGCCCCTTCAATATCGTTTGCCGTTAAATCCTGCATTTTAATTTCCGCGATTTCTTGAAGCTGCTTTTTTGTAATTTTTCCAATCTTATCTTTCTGTGGCTCTTTGGAACCTTTTTTAATTCCAGCCGCTTTTTTTAATAATTCCGAAGCGGGAGGAGTTTTCATTATAAAAGTGTATGATTTGTCCTCGTAAACCGAAATCTCCACAGGAACAATATCTCCCATTTTATCTTTTGATTCATTATTAAAACGGGTGCAGAATTCCTGAATATTAATTCCCGCCTGTCCCAAAGCTGGTCCAATCGGCGGAGCAGGATTAGCCTTTCCCGCGGGAATTTGGAGCTTAACTATTTTTTCAATTTTTTTTGCCATGATATTTAATATTTAATATTTAATATTCTTAGGATTTTCTTATTTTTGTCATCTCGAAATGAGCGAAGCGATTGAGAGATCTCTAAATTCTTTTAATATAAAGGTTATTTCTGTATAGTATTGCTTTTAGATTTCTCGCCTTAAAGGGCTCGAAATGACATAGACGAGGAAGTTCTGAACCTAAATCTTCTTAATTTGCAAAAAATCCAGCTCTAACGGTGTTTCACGGCCGAACATTTGAACGAGAACTTTTATTTTCCCTTTTTCTTCATCAACGCCATCAACTTTGCCGTCAAAATCTTTAAATGGTCCGTCGTTAATTTTTACAACATCGCCGACAGAAACATCAATTTTATATTTTGGCTCTTTCACTCCCATTCTCCCCTTAAGAGCTCTTATTTCTTCTTCTGAAATTGGAGTTGGAGTAGTTCCTGAACCGATAAATCCAGTTACGTTTGGAGTGTTTCTAACAACATACCAAGAATCAT
>JAGLIN010000126.1 GCA_023142975.1 Candidatus Parcubacteria bacterium | reverse complement strand
GATGACACGATTGAGGTTAAGGCGACGAATGGCGATACTCATTTGGGCGGCGATGATTTTGATCAGAAAATTATGAACTGGATTGCGGAAGAATTTAAAAAAGAGCAGGGCGTTGATTTAAGTAAAGACCAAATGGCTCTGCAAAGGTTAAAAGAGGCAGCGGAAAAAGCGAAGCATGAACTTTCTTCTTCGGTTGAAACGGAAATAAACCAGCCGTTTATTTCTGTTGACGAATCAGGACCAAAGCATCTTAATTTGAAAATGACCAGAGCAAAACTTGAAGAGCTGGTCGATGATTTAGTGCAGGGAACTCTTGAACCATGCAAGAAAGCGCTTGAAGACGCGAAGTTCAGCGTTAGCGATATTAATGAAGTTGTCCTGGTTGGCGGGATGACCAGAATGCCGATAGTTCAAGAAACGGTGAAAAAATTCTTTAACAAAGAACCGCACAAAGGAATTAACCCTGATGAAGTTGTTGCCACTGGCGCGGCAATTCAAGGAGGCGTGATGGGCGGCGATGTAAAAGATGTTTTACTTTTGGATGTGACGCCGCTTTCTTTGGGAATTGAAACGATGGGCGGAATTTCTTCAAAATTGATTGAGAAAAATACGACAATTCCAGCGGCGAAAACCCAAGTATTTTCAACAGCAACTGATAATCAGCCATCTGTAGAGATTAATGTTTTGCAGGGAGAGAGAGAAATGGCAATGAATAATAAGTCTTTAGGCAGATTTATGTTGGACGGCATTCCGCCATCTCCGCGAGGCGTGCCGCAGGTTGAAGTGACTTTTGATATTGACGCAAATGGGATCTTAAATGTGAAAGCGAAAGATAAGGCGACGAGTAAAGAGCAATCTATCAGAATCGAAGCATCCTCCGGACTTTCCGAAGAAGAAATTGAGAAGATGAAAAAAGACGCTGACACGCATGCGGAAGAAGATAAAAAAAAGAAAGAAAAAATTGAGATTAAAAATAATGCGGACACCCTTGTCTATACAACAGAAAAACTTTTGCGGGACGCGGGCGATAAAATCAAAGAAGATGACAAAAAAACAATAACCGAAAAGGTTGAAGCGTTGAAGAAAGTAAAAGAAGGTGATGACATTGAAGCGATTAAAAAAGCGTCAGAAGAGTTATCTTTAGAAGCGCAAAAAATCGGCGCGGCAATGTATCAGCAGCAGGCGGGACAAGCTCCTAATAATAACGAGCCAAAGAAAGAAGAAGATAGCAAAGAACCTGTTGAGGGAGAATTTGAGGATGTAAAAGAGAGTGAAGACAAGAAAGATGACGAGAAGAAGTAAGTTATAAATAGCTAATAACCAAAATAACTTAATATTGATTCAAACCATCCTTCTCTCATCCCTGCTTTGATAAATCCGGCTAAAAGTATGATTACTAAAATTAGCATAAACCTATTCGCTGCTTTGAGCGGGTGTGGTTTTCCTTTATACGCGGGCATGCCCCATTTTGATTTTGACATAGAATTAGTATTAAGTGTTGAATAGTAAGTATTAAGGGGTGTGTTTGATACTGTCATTGTATAAAATTTTTTTGGTGTTGACAAGAGGGCGGGTTTGTGATAGAGTTGGAGTAATGGTTTTTCAGCTAAGTTCAGTTGAAAATTAAAAGAAAAAGGAGAAAAAAAGATGGTTGTAATGATTACTGGAAACACAACAATTGCTGTAATACAGAAGGAATTGATAGACGAGGAAACACCTCTGTCCGGTGTTTGGGCGAGGCGCATAGAAAGCATTAAAATGAAATGGGAGGCCAAGAATTCTCAAAAATGAGGAGATGTGGGGATAAAAATAAATGGAACAGCAAGTTGTGTTTGTTCTTATCCCCTCCAAAATCTTCTTTCCAAAAACAGAAGACACTGAGTAGGTGTTTTTTTGTTTGGGGTGGTAAAAAATTCTACCCAGCTTTAGCTGAGGGTCGGTGAGGTTTTAACCTCACGAGTTTTTTAAGGCACTGAAGCTAAAGCTTCACGGACCCTCGGCTAAAGCCGGGTAGAAATTACATAGAAATTACATAGAAATAATTTCTTTACAAAAACAAAAATATAGAGCATACTTAAAGCAATAAGGATTCCGAAGATTCCGAATCCTCCGAGGATTCGGAATCTGAAGAAATCTAAAATAATTCACTAAAAACAAAAATATGAAAATTCAAAAAGCGAAAAATCCAGATAACTTGACGAGTTTTGAGCAGAAACATTTGCCGTGGATTATAATTCCGGAATTTGTAAAAAAGGACGAAGAATTCAAAATAACAGTTAAGGTCGGGAAAGTTGATCATCCGATGACAGACGAACATTATATTAGAGGTATCCAGCTTTGCATAAATAAAAAATGTTTTAAAAGAGTGTTATTAAATCCAGCCGATCGTTCAGAAGCAAAGTTTAAAATTTCATTAGAAAAAGATTCGGTAATTACAGCGAGGGCGGAATGTAATTTGCATGGAGTGTGGGAGGCAAAGGAGAAGGTAGTTTTGTATCGGGGGAATAATGATAAATAATAAAGTATTTCTGAATCACGAAGTCTAATATAATTGTCATCCTGAGCTTGTCGAAGGGTGGCAAATACGCTAAATTTATCATAGTTCGACAAGCTCACTATGACAGATTTAGCTCAGTTTATAATTTAAATAGATATATAATATGAGAAAAAGAACAATTATAATCATCGTAATAATAATTCTATCAATTGGCATTTACGCTGCGTATAGTTTTACAAAAACGCCAGAGCCGAGATATACGACAGCGGAAGTTGTGAAGGGGGAGATCTTACAAACTGTTTCCGCGACAGGAGCTGTTGAGGCGGAGACGAAATTAGATTTGCGCTTTATAAATTTGGGAAGAATAAAAGAAATAAATGTAAAAGTCGGAGATAGTGTTCAGGAAGATGAAGTTTTAACTAAATTAGACACAGTCCAGTTAGAATCTCAACTTAATAGGTCTAAAGCTGGATTAAGCGCGGCTCAAGCGAACCTTAATAAATTATTAGAAGGCGCGACGATTGAAGATATTAGGGTGTCGGAAACCGCGGTTGCTAACGCGCAGGTTGCCTTAAATAATGCTAATCAAAGTTTATTAGACACAAAGGCGAGCGCTGTCAAAGACATTGCCAGCGCGGAGGCATCCGTGAATAGCGCGCAAACTTCTCTTGACAGCGCTAACCAAAGTTTAGCGAATACGCAAATTTCAAACGAAAATAATTTAAATCAGGATTACGATGACGCGTGGAATACAATAAATTCTTCTTTATTAACCGCTTCAAATTCATTAGATACTAACGATACTGTTTTAGATAATGAAGACGCGCAAGATACGCTAAGTGTTTTGAATATTCAATATTTAAATAATTCATCTCAAAGCAAAACGATTGCCGGTAATTCTTATGGTAATGTTAAGGATTATATAAACAGTATTAAATCAAGTCTGTCTGATGAGAATATTGATGAGGCGCTTGTTCATTTGAAATCCGCGTTAGAAGATGTGAGGACAACTCTTAGCGATACGAGCGATGTTCTTGGGGCGACAATTACTTCTTCCAATCTTTCTCAAGCGGAATTGGACGCTTTAAAGCTAAGCATTTCCACCGCTAGAGCAAATACGAATACGGCGATTTCAAGCTTAACTACTGCCGAGCAAAATATC
>JAGLIN010000125.1 GCA_023142975.1 Candidatus Parcubacteria bacterium | reverse complement strand
AAATTCAAGCCAGATTCTTTTTTCTGCGAAGAATGCCAGAAAGCGAAAGGATCGGGATCGTAATTTAAAATTTCTCCAAACAAAAGCGCCTCATATTCGCGCGGTTTGATATAATCATTTTTTAACTCGCTGGCCTGAATATTTTTTATTTCAACGCGCGCGCCTATTTTTTCCCACATTTCCTGGAGCATTTTTGCCGATTCAATAAGTTCTGGCCAATCAGTTGTGACTAAAGTAAATTCCAGTTTAATTGTTTCCTCTTCTTCGTCTTGCCCTTGTTTCTTTTCTCTAATTCCGTCCTCATTGGAATCAATCCATCCTTCGGATTCTAAAATATTTTTAGCGTGTTCTTCCGCGTAGTCATAAATTTTTGTTTCTGGATTATATCCCAGAAGTTGCGGTGGAATAGGAGTTTGCGCTACGCTTCCTTCTCCGTCCAAAATTTCTTCAATCATTTTGTTTTTATCTAAAGCATAAGAAAGCGCTAAGCGGACAGTTTTATCGGAAAGCGCCTTGCTTTTTGTTTGGTTAAAGAAAACCGCGAAGTATCTTGGTAGATGAAGCTGGTATAAATTCGCTTTGTCAATATCTATAATCCTTTTTTTGTTTCTTGGTGATAAATAATTAATTCCCTTTATTTCTTTTCTGTTAAATGCCGCGATAGCATCTTCTTCTGTTTCAAAAAATTTGAATGTCAATTTTGAAATGAATGGAACTTTTGAATAGTAATTCTCATTTACTGCTAATTCTATAGAACTTATTTTTCCTTCACGATCCTTGATAAACTGTTTAAATCTATAATATCCAGTTCCGATTGGCGTTAAATTATATTCAGTAAGAGGAAAATTACTTACTTCCGTAAATTCCCATAGGTGCTTTGGCAAGATGCCGAAAGTTAAATTGTTCAGGAACGGGGAGTAGGCGTTTTTGAGAATAAATCTAATTGTGTAGTCATCTATTTTTTCAGCTCTTATTCCTTTCCAGCTTGTTTGTAGAGGACTGTTAAAATCGCCGTTTTGGATAGTTTGGATTGTAAAAATTATATCATCAACGGTTAGTTCTTTTTCATCATGCCATTTAATTCCTTTTTTAATATAAAAAACATAATTTAAACCATCTTCTTCAGTTTCATAATTTTCAGCGATATCGTTTACAAGTTCGCCTTTATTGTTGAGTTTTAGCAATGAAGAATAAATAAGCGCTGACAAGTCAGAATCAATATCGCTTGTCTGGCAAAGAACAGGATTTATAAATCTTGGCTGTCCAACCATTCCTTCTGTGTATTCGCCGTCGTAAGCCGGTGTTTCTATGGTATTTTTAAAATAATAGGATACTCCCGAATAGGCTCCGCTTATAAAAACTAAAAACAGCGAGACAAAAATAATCCCGCGCTCTTTCTTGCTTAAAACGGAATAGAGCTTTTTTATTTTAGATAAGAAGTTTTTTGTAATAAATGTGAATTAGGAGTTAAAGTGCGAACAAAAAAATCTCGGAGTATTGAACGAGTCGCAACGGAGTTCAATCGAAGGACGATAAAATTTAATCTTATGATATTTCAAGTAGAACTCCGCTTCGCTCGTTCTATACTCCGAAATATGGTAAAGTTTAATTTTTATTATTTATTTCTGTATAAAACCATAAAACGCCGTGCCTAAAAATAGTAAGGCAAAAATAATTGTCGCCGCAAAAAGAAATTTATCAAATCCTCTTTTTGTCTGATAAACATTTCCTCCTCCCGCTCCGCCGCCAAAAGTCTCGCTCAGTCCTGCGCCTCTGTTTTGAAGAAGGATAGAGATGATTAGTAATATTGAGACTATAATTTGAATTGTGCCGAGTAATTTGTCCATGATTTTAGTATTTAAATTATAAAATGTCATTGCGTCGCCATTTCGTTTACTACGCTCGCTCAGGCTCCTCGCAATGACAGTTATCTTACTTACTACTTTTCGCGGTTCCTCCGACAAAAAAATTTACTGCGCTGATGACGATTGTTCCCCAGAATGCGGCTCCGATGCCGCTAATAATAAGTTCGGGGACGAAGTAATCCAATAAAAGAAGCATAACAATATTTATCACAATTGTAAAGAGCCCAAGCGTAAAAAAGATGAGCGGTATTGAAATTAGTTTTAGAACTGGTTTGATGAAAAAATTAATTAAGCCAAAAATAAATCCAGCGGTTAATAAGACTTTAAAACTATCTTCTTTTAAAGAGAATCCATTAACAAGTTTAGTCGCAATATAAATCGCAACAGCGTTAGTGAGAATTTGGATGATTAATTTTGTAAGCATAGTTTTTTGTTAGACTTCTATATTTTCATTTTAGCATAATTTCGTATAGTAGCAAGAGCATAAACGGGACATTATTCTTGATTTATTCTAAATTTGTGATACAATAGTTAAAGTTTTATTTTTTAAAACAGCTTATGAATAATAAAGGAAAAATTTCAATAAAAGGAGCAAGAGTGCATAATTTAAAAAATATTAATGTAGATATTCCAAGAGGAAAATTAGTCGTTTTGACTGGTCCTTCCGGGTCTGGAAAATCGTCTCTAGCTTTTGACACTATTTACGCGGAAGGGCAGAGAAGGTATTTGGAAAATATTTCTGACTATCCGAAGCAATTTCTTAATTTATTAGATAAGCCTGATATAGATCAAATAGAAGGGTTGTCTCCCGCTATTTCTATTGATGAAAAAAGCGCCGCTAAAAATCCGCGATCCACAGTTGGAACAATAACGGAAATTTATGATTATTTAAGAGTCCTGTTTTCTTCTGCTGGAGAAGTTTACTGTTCAGGCTGTAATGGTGAATTAAATAAGCAAACTTCTGGAAAAATTGTGGATGAAATAATGAAAATTTCAAAAGACGCGAGAATTATAATTATGGCTCCAGTCGCGCAGAAAGAAAAAATGAATCGCGCGTCAATAATTTCAATAATAAAAAAATATGAAAAAGCTGGTTATCAAAGATTAAGAATGGATGGGGAAATAATAAGCATAAAAGAAGCTTTAAAAATTAGTTTTGATGAAAATAAGCCGCATAACATAGATGTAATTATAGATCGATTTTCTTTTTCTAAAAATAAAGCGAATTATGAAAGTATTCTTGACTCTGTGGAAACGGCTATCAATATCTTTGGTGGATTTGTTGTTGTGAATTATTTTTTAACTGAAACCGGAGAAAATGAGGAATTGTTTTTTTCTAACAACCTTTATTGTAAAAAATGCAGAACTGCTTTTCCGAACATAGAGCCAAAACTATTTTCATTTAACAGTCCCTATGGAGCATGTAGTGATTGCACTGGGCTTGGAGTTAAGCTTGAGATCAGTCCAGATCTTATTATACCGAATAAATCCTTGACTTTGCTTGAAGGAGCGATAAGGCCATGGGCTAGTATGCTTAATAAATGGGATGAGTATGTGAAAATTTTTAGTGATCTCAATAAAAAATATAAAGTTCCTATAAATATTCCAGTTGAAGAAATGAGCAAGCGGGATTTGGATATTGTATTTTATGGGGTCAAAAATAAAATCACAAAGGGCTTCGCACGGAGCGTGGAGCCAACAAGCGGAGATGATTTTCAGGGGGCGGTAAAATTTTTGGAACGAAAGTATTATGAAACTAATTCTGATTATGTTCGCAATGAGCTGGAAAGGTATATGACAAAAAGAATTTGTCCAAGCTGTGGAGGAGACAGGCTTAATGATAATGCGCTGGCGGTGAAAATCGGCGGAAAGTCAATTAGTGAAATAACGAAAATGACTATTATTGATGAGATTGATTTTTTCAAAAAGACAAAAATTCCAGCAAAACAAAAAGAATCAATAGTTAAAGAAATTATTAAGCGACTCACTTTTTTGTCTAAAATCGGGCTTGATTATCTTTCTTTATCTAGATCCTCAGAAACTATTTCCTCTGGTGAAGCGCGAAGAATAAAACTGGCGACACAACTAAGTTCAAAATTGCAGGGCATTCTTTATGTTTTAGACGAGCCGTCAATCGGACTTCATCAGAGAGATAATAAAAAATTATTTGAGGCGATAAAAAATTTGAGAGATTTGGGAAATTCAGTTTTGGTTGTTGAACACGACGAATTCTTTATTCGTAACGCTGATTATATTATAGACATGGGACCAAAGTCCGGCGAGTCTGGCGGTGAGATTGTTGCAAAAGGAACACTTGATCAAATTATGAAAGCGAATTGTTTAACGGGATGTTATTTATCGGGACGGAG
>JAGLIN010000124.1 GCA_023142975.1 Candidatus Parcubacteria bacterium | reverse complement strand
CTTGGCTATATGAAACTCGGTCAAAGCGCGACAACTCTCTCCGGCGGTGAAGCGCAAAGAATAAAGCTCTCCGCGGAACTGGCGCGTCCGGTCAAAGAGGGCAAGACTTTGTATATTCTTGACGAGCCGACAGTCGGTCTTCATTTTGAAGATATTAGAAAATTGTTAAGTGTCTTAAATAAATTAGTAGATCGTGGCAATACGGTTTTAGTTATTGAACATAGTTTAGAAGTAGTAAAATGCGCCGACTGGATTATTGACCTCGGTCCCGAAGGAGGGGATAAAGGCGGATTTATTGTCGCTGAAGGCACTCCGAAGCAGGTTATGAAAAATAGAAAGAGTTGGACAGGGAGGTATTTAAAAGAAATTGTTTAGCTTTTTAGGTTGTAGCTTTTTAGAATAATACGAGGGCTCCATAGTCTCCACCGCAGTGGAGCTGTGGAACCCAGAATGCAAATCTTGCAGATGCGGTGCCACAGCTCTGCGGAGACTATGGCACCGTCAAATTTTTAGGTTATAGCTCCTTGGCTTCTTAGGATGTGGATTTTTGGAGTTCAGGTTTTAACCTGTGAGTTTTTGGAATAAAAAATATAGCCGAAACGAGTTCAGCTATTTATCTTCTTTTATTATCTTGAAAAGTTTTTCTCAGATGTATAAATTCCTCTGGTTCTATTAGGAATTCTGCATGACTGGGACAACAGGTTTCATAAGAATATTCAGCATGGTTATATGAAACAAGAATTTTTGTGCATTTTTCATCACCATTATCATTGAATACAAATCCCAAAACTTTTATTTCCCCATATATTGCGATTATGCACGAATCTCCTGCACGGATTGTTTTTGAATCCAATATCATGCGTCCACCTAGAAATTCATCTAAACATTTTTCTTCAAATTCGTCACTATTTCTATAGGAATATTTTATCGGAAATGCATTCACAATTTCCACCCATTGTTTTTTATAAATTACTATTTTTTCTCCTATATCAATTTTTTCTCCTTCAATATTAATATTTTTTATTCTCTTATCAATCACACATCTTTTATCATCTACTATTATTATGTGAGAATAGTAGATATCTTTTATCCATTCTAATCCTATTAATTTCTTAATTTTATTGATTATCATTATTTGATACCTCCTTGTATGTCAATCTATCTATCAATCTTATAGACATTATATAACTAATTTTTAATCTGTCAATATGTCAACCCCAACCTTTCTTGAAAAACAAATTCTTGCCACGATTGTTTATTATGATATTTTAGATTATCCTCTAACTGGTTTTGAGGTTTTTTTGTATTTGGTAAAGGAAAATGGAAATGTAAGCGATGTAGAGACGAGGCACTGCCTCGTCTCTACGGAGGTTATTGAATTATTAAACACCAGCGAGTATTTAAAAAAACATCTTGGGCAGAAATTAGGATTTTATTTTTTGAATGTAGGAACGAGGCAGTGCCTCGTTCCTACGAACATGAAGACGGATATCGTCCAGCTAAGACTAAACCGCAAAAAAATTTGGGATCAGAAATGGAAGAAGGCGAGGAAAATATTTTGGATTATGCAGATCGCGCCATTTGCAAGATTGGTGATGGGGAGTGGATCGTTTTCGCTTGGAAACACGAGAAAAGATTCTGATGTAGATTTATTAATTGTTGCTAAAAAGGGAAGAATCTGGACCACACGGACATTTTTTACTCTTTTAACATCGTTGTTAGGAGTAAGAAGATATAAAGACAAAACAGAAGACAAAATTTGTCTAAATCATTATATTACAGATAAATCCCTCAGAATTCCGTTTGAAAGCATTTACACAGCGCATCTTTATTGTCATATTTTGAGCGTTTATGATGGCGAAGAAGACAGAAAATTATTTAGGAGATTTCAAGAAGAAAACGAATGGATGAAAAAATATCTTGAGAGTTATGAATTTTCAAACCTTGAAGGATTTAGAAGTATAAAAAGAAATAAAATATTAAATTCTATCTCTAAACTTTTTGAATTTATTTTGTCTGGAAAAATAGGGGATTATTTTGAAAAAAAAATGTCTGAAATTCAAACGAAGAGAATAAAAAAAG
>JAGLIN010000123.1 GCA_023142975.1 Candidatus Parcubacteria bacterium | reverse complement strand
GTGTGAGGTCTATAGATAGCGCGAGACTGTTTTTATAAACAGCCACAGCAATTAGATCCAGGAGAAAAAATAAAAATTCACCTTGTTGAATTTGACGAATTTTTAATGTTATCAGAAGAAGCTTCTTTTTATGAGTCGAAATTAAAAAATGCTCTTCGCCGCGCGCGATTTGATAAAAAATTTAGGGAAGAGTTTTATAAGCTGTTATTTAAATAATTTAATTATTGCAGGACTTTCTCGCTTTTGTCATTCCGAGCCTTTTAAGGCGAGAAATCTAAGAATATTAGCATACAAAATAATGTTTATACTAAGAGAATTTTTAGATCTCTCAATCGCTTCGCTCATTTCGAGATGACATAAAGCGAGAAAGTCCTACATTGATTATTTTTTGGTTATTGTGTCTTATGTCTTTATATCTTTTTAACCATGCCAAATTTTTGGAAAAAAATAAACAAGCCAATTTTAGCGTTGGCGCCGATGGCCGGGTATACAGACTCGGCTTTTCGTCAGATCTGCAAATATTATGGCGCCGATGTTGTTTATTCTGAAATGGCAAGCGCGACAGCGCTGAATTTTAAAGGTAAAAAAACTTTAGAGCTGCTAAAATTCAAAAAAGCTGAAAGATATTATATCGTTCAGCTTTTTGGCAATGACCCAAAGTATTTTAAAAATGCCGCTCAAGTTGTCAGCGAAAAAATAAAACCAGACGGGATTGATATCAATATGGGTTGTCCGGTAAAAAAGGTATTTTCAAACGGCAGCGGCGCGGCGTTAATGTTAAACCCGGAAAGAGCGAGAGAAATAATTAAACAAACTTTGATCGGAACTGATTTGCCTGTTTCTATAAAAATTAGATCAAAGGTTAATAAAACCACTGCTTATAAATTTGTGAAGAAAATAAAAGATTTAAAAATAGTGGCAATTATGATCCACGGGCGAAGTATGAAACAAGGATTTTCCGGAAAAATAGACTATTCGCAAATCAAAAAAGTAAAATCGTTATATAGAAAAGCTGGAGCAGAAGAAGATAAAAAATTGAAGGCGACATTAGCTAATGTCGCCTTCAATTTTTTATCTTCTTCTGCTCCCATCATTATAGCGAATGGCGGAATCAATACGCCAGAAGACGCAATAAAAATGATTAAAAAAACAGGTGCCGATGGAGTTGGAATTGCCAGAGGAGCACTCACAAAACCATGGCTTTTTGCCCAGACAAAAGAATTTTTAAGGAGAGGGGAGTATAAAAAATTTGGTTTATCAGAAATAAAAAAAGCCGCGCTTAAGCACGCCAAGATGTCATCTAAAAATAACGGTAAGCATGGGATTATAGAAATGAGAAAATATTTATTATGGTATTTTAGAGGATTTGAGGGAGCGAAAGAGATCAGAAAAGATTTAGTAAGAGTTGAGAGCGTGGGGGATATAGAAAGGGTTTTGGAAAGGATATAAAACTAATTTCAAAATTAAAATTATATCTGTCATTGCCTTCTCATTCGCTACGCTCATTCAGGCTCCTCGCAATGACATTCTAATCTCTATTCTCTTCGATCAAATTTTCCAGTTTTAGTTTTGACTATCACATTATCGCCCTCGTTTACAAAAAGTGGCGTTGAGACTCTCATTCCAGTTTCAAGCGTTATAATTTTAGATCCGCCCTGCACTGTGTCGCCTTTAACATTTGGTGGTGCTTCAATAACTTTCAAACTAACTTCCGCGGGAAGAATGATGTCAATTGGCTTCTCGTTGAATTTCTTTATCCTAATTACAAGTTCTTCTTTTAAATAATTTACGCTATCGCCAAGCTGGGATTTATCTATAGAAAACTGATCATAAGTTTCTTGATCCATAAAATAATACTCATCTCCCTCTTTATATAAAAATTGCGCTCTTGACTCTTCAAGATTTATTTTTTCAACTTGGGCTGAAGATTGAAAATTATTAGTTAAGACTTTTCCCGTTAAAAGATTTTTCATATTGACTGTTGCCATTGCCTCTCTTTGTTGTTTAGCGCGAAAAGAACGGTCAAGAACTTCATACGGTTCATTCTCTAACAAAATCACTGAACCTTTTTTTATTTCTTTAAAAGCTATTGTTGGCATATTTTTAAATTAAACTGTTTACTTTTTTAGTATATTGGGTTTTTGCGTTTTGGCAAGAGATTGAATTGATAATGGCGATTGGTTGGGCTCATTAAATCAGACAGTTTCTCATTGTTTAGAATTTGTTTCTTTAAATTATTTTGACGGCAATCAATTAAGATATTCAAAAGTGTTAGAATTTTAAATCAAACAAAAAAAACAAGCGAAGATTAAATTTTTGCTTGTTTTCATTAAAATTTATTCCTCATCCAAATCAATCCAAATTAATTTGCCATCTTCAACATAATAAACAGAATTATTATCTCTGGAGTAAAGAACATCATTATTTTCCAATTCTAAAACACCAAAAACATTTACTTTGTCTCTGTTGTCAAATTCTATGAATTTGAAAGCATTGCCTTCTTTGTAAAATAAATGTTCTTCATCTATATATAATGATATGCTGCTTATCTCATCGCTATATCTTGTGATTAATTCATTTTCAAATTCTTTTTTGGGCGGTTGTGAAAGTTTTTCCTTGATATAATATATCCAGATTTCATGATTGTTATAATAAATAATGCGCTCGTTATGATTTGTAAAATAAGCGTTTTTTACACGGGAATTTATAAGAGTTGTCCCATTTGTTTTGCTGATAAAATATAATTCTCCAGATAAAGATAAAATTAGATAAGCATTATTACTTGATCTTATTATTCTTACTGGCGATTTAGTGTTGAAATTATCCGGCATTATTGAAACAACTTTCGTTTCTGACAAATTATCCAAATTGCTTACATATAAAACACAACCATCTTTCTTGAAGTAGTATAAATAATCTCCATGAACCAAAAACCCAGAGAGATCTCTTAACATTCTTTTTGAAACTAATTTCTCATAATCAAACTCATAGAGAGCGTCATTTTTTAAGTAAAACAAAGATTTGTTAAAATCAAAGCTGTATTTATTTTTGACTTCTGAAATTTCATTAAAAATAAAACTGACATCGGATATTTCATTTTTGTTTCCGAGATCAATCAAATACCAAAAAGGGCTGTTATTTTCGCTTATCTTTGCGATTATTTTTGTATCATCATTTGACCAAATAATATCGTCAAGATGGAAATCGGTATCGTCTCCGTTTTTATTAAATGGCGTATTGCCAAAATTCGCTATTATTTTTATTTCATCATTTTTTGTTTTTGAGTTGATATCAAATAAATTTAGATTATTCTTATTCATATAAACAACTTTATTTTTTCCATTATTAGCCCAAATATTTTTTTCATTTAAATCTGCTGTTATATTATCTAATAAGATATTTTTCTCGTAACTATTTTTTAAAAGAACAATATTTTTAAGGTCAGTTATATATCCGCCATTAATGTTTACATTTTTTTCCCAATTAAAATATCCATCCTTTTTTATTTTAATATTATATTTGCCACTGTTTAGATTTTCAACTTTAACATAACCAGTAAGTAAAGTATTTAAAGCATTATTATTTTCAAAAAGATTGTCATTAATATAAATATCAATATCTCTCGGAACGGATTTTATTATAATTGCTCCTGTTTGTATTGTTTTTCTTTCTTCTGTGTCATATTTATATCCAAAACTGTAAAACAAAACAACGGCAAGTAAAACAAAAAATATTGTTACGCAAATATATAAATAGATTTTAAGTTTTTTGTTTAGCATAGTTTCATCATAATTTAAATTGACAATTAGCGCAAATAAGATAGAATGAAATTAGTTATTGTAATCAGAATATATGTTTGTAAAAAAAATAGGAATAGATTTAGGGACTGCCAATATCTTGGTATTTTTGCCTCAAAAGGGCGTTGTTGTAAACGAGCCGTCTGTTATTGCGGTATCTGTTGAAGATAATAAAATTTTGGCTGTTGGAAATAAAGCAAAAGAAATGTTGGGAAAAACCCCGGAAAATATATCCGCGAGTCGTCCAGTTAAAGACGGTGTGATTGCCGATTATAAAGTTACGGAAGCAATGATGCGGTATTTTATAAATAAAGTTAGCGGAAAGATTCGATTTTTTAAACCCGAAGTTATAGTTTCCGTTCCTGCTGGAATTACTTCAACGGAAAGAAGGGCGGTTATTGACGCTACTATGCAAGCTGGCGCGAAAGCCGCTTATGTTGTCAAAGAGCCAATTCTTGCTGCCATTGGAGCGGGAATTCCGATAAATACGCCTTTTGGAAATATGATCATAGATATTGGCGGAGGAACTTCAGAAGTCGCGGTTATTTCTTTGGGAGGAATTGTGTCATTTTCTTCGGTTAGAGTTGGCGGGGATAAATTAGATAAGGCAGTTTCTGAATTTATTAGAAAAAGGCACGGAATAATTATCGGCGACAGAAACGCGGAAGAGATAAAAATAAAAATCGGCAGCGCAATTGTTTCAGATGAAGATAATTTTATGGAAGTAAGAGGAAGAGATTTAGTTTCGGGCTTGCCGAAGACAATAAAAATAAGTTCAAATGAAATTACCGAGGCGATTCAGGATGAGCTTCAGGAAATAATTAGAGCCGTGAAAAATGTCCTTCAAAACACACCGCCAGAACTATCTTCAGATGTTATTGATCGCGGAATGGTCCTAAGCGGCGGCGGCGCGCTTTTGAAAAATTTAGATAAATTATTATCGCAGGTGACTGGCGTTCCATGTTATGTCGCAGACGATTCATTATTATGCGTTGCGAAGGGAACTGGTAAAATTTTAGATAACCTGGATTTGTATAAGCGGAGCGTTATAGCTGGAAAGTAAATTATGAATCATAAATAACATTGTCACCCTGAGCTTGTCGAAGGGTGACAGACTCGCTAAATTTATCATAGTTCGACAAGCTCACTATGACAAATTTAGCTACTTGATACTTACTACTATTATGAATATCGGCATTGACGTTTCACGGGCATTTACAAAAGAAAAAACTGGGATAGAAGAATATTCTTATCAATTGATTAAGAATTTAACGACGATGGATTTAAAAAGCCATCAGATTTTTTTATACGCGAGAAAAAATCCTGTGATAGATTTTGATTTGCCAAGCAATTTTAAATTGAAAGTTATTTCTTTAAATAAACTTTGGACGCAGATCGGACTGGCATCTGAAATGATGAAAAATAAACCTGATATTTTATTTGTTCCTTCTTACACTGTTCCTCAAATTCATCCAACTAAAACAGTTGTGACTATTCATGGCTTGGAATATAAATATTTTCCTGAGTGCTATTCTCTTAAAGAAAGATTATTTTTAGAATTAAATACGAAGTTTTCTATTAAATGGTCAAGCAAAATCATTGTTCCGTCAGAGAATACGAAGAGAGATTTGATGAAGTTTTATAAAGTTGACGGGGATAAAATAAAAGTTATTCATCATGGGGCTCGAAGTCAAAAGTTCATAAAGTCAAAAGTTCATAAAGTCAAAAATAACGAATTTAATGTTTTGTTTATTGGGAGGCTGGAGAAAAGAAAAAATGTGGTAAATTTAATTAAGGCATTTGAGTTGTTTAAAAAAAGTTTTAAAAATCCTCCTAACCCCCTTTTTCAAAGGGGGAATCGCACTCCCCCTTTGGTAAAGGGGGCGGGGGGGATTAAGCTAACACTTGCTGGTAAAACTGGTTTTGGATTTGAAGAAATAAAAAAAGCGATTCAAGAATCGCTGTATAAAAAAGATATTATTTTAAAAGATTATGTTTCGGAGGAAGAAAAGGATAAATTATATAAGAGTGCCAACTTATTTGCTTTGCCGTCTTTTTACGAAGGATTTGGTTTGCCAGTTTTGGAAGCGATGAATTATGGCGTGCCAGTAATTTGTTCTGATACTTCATCTCTGCCAGAAGTTGCCGGAGACGCGGCTTTATTAGTTGATCCAAATAACATTCAAGAAATTGCTGACGCAATGAATAAAGTTTTTAGCGATAATGATTTGAGAAATAAAATGATTGAAAAAGGGCTTGAGAATGTTGAGAAGTTTAGTTGGGAGAAGTGTGCGAGAGAAACGGTGGATGTGTTGTTGAATTGATGAATTGCTTTATTAATTTTTTATGTTACCCAAAAACTGGAGTTCAGGTTTTAACCTGTAAAATTTCTTTGTGTTGGTTCAGGACTCTGTCCTGAACCAGATATTTCTGAAAGCGTAATTAAAAAACACCTGCCTCTTTTTATAAAAACAGCAATTGATTTATAGCACGCTCTTAAGAAATACAAGGTTCAGGTCAGGAGACCTGAACCAACATTGTTTTGACTGTTATTGTTCCCGCGAATAAAAAAGAAATTCCATTCGGAACCTTTAAATCTATTTTGCGTCAAGCGAATTTGGGGGAGGAGGATTTTAGGAGAAAAAGAAAATAAAAAAAAGAAAGGCAGAGCAATTTCAACTTCTGTTAAAATTGATGCCTAAAATACTATTTAATTATCTTTTAATTTTTTGACTATCATAATTGTTGATACCCCAATCATTCCAATTATGAGGGATCCTGTAGCCGTAATCACTTTTGCGATATTTTCGAGATCATATTCACCCACAGTTCTTAAAATAAACACGAAAATGGCCACTGCTACTATAATAATCCAATTATCATAATCTTTATCCTTTTTTTCTGTCATATCTTCACCTCCTTTTGCATCAACCTGATACAACTTGGCATTCTATCACAAAAATTAAACTATGTCAATCCCAATCTCCAAAAAACCAAAAATAGCAATCGTTCATGATTTTCTAACTTACTTCGGTGGAGCCGAAAGGGTTTTGATGTCGTTGCATAAAACTTATCCTGATGCGCCGATTTATACATTGCTTTATGATGAGAAAAAAATGAAGAAATATTTTCCAGAGGCGAAAGTAAAAACTTCGTTTTTAAATAAGTTCCCTAAATTTTTAAGAAAGCGAAAAAAGTATCTATTGCCATTTATGCCGACCGCGGCGGAGACATTTGATTTGCGGGATTTTGATGTTGTCATTTCCAGCTCCAGTTCATTTGTGAAAGGAATAATCACAAAACCAAAAGCGGTTCATATCAGCTATTGCCATACGCCGACCAGATTTCTTTGGGATTGGCATTATAATTATTTAGCGGAAAATAAAATAAAAGGAATTAAAAAAATATTTATCTTGCCTTTTTTGCATTATCTTAGGATGTGGGACAAATCAGCCGCGGAGAGAGTTGATTATTTTATCGCAAATTCAGAACATACGGCGAAGAGGATTGGGAAGTTTTATGGGAGAGGGAGTGAAGTGATTTATCCGCCAACGGAGTTGGAAGTTCATAAAGTTCATAAAGTCGAAAGTCAAGCAGTTTGTCATTCCCGTCCCGTAATAAGATACGGGATAAACTCTGGCGGGAATCCAGTTGAGCAGGCAGATAGTAATGTAAATTTTAATGAGAATAGGAACGATAATGAAAAATCCCCTCAGTTCCCTTTGCGAAAAGGGGAGCAATATGACAATTATTTTTTAATCGTCTCTCGTCTTAGTCCTTATAAAAAAATAGACATTGCGATAGAAGCTTTTAATAAATTAGAATTACCGCTTGTTATAATAGGCGAGGGCGAAGACAAAAAAAGACTTGAGAAAATAGCGAATAAAAATATTGAATTTCTTGGATTTCAATCAGAAGAAAGGCTCGCGCAATATTATAAAAATTGCTACGCGTTTATTTTTCCAGGAGAAGACGATTTCGGAATTACGCCGATTGAAGCGATGTCATTCGGAAAGCCAGTTTTGGCTTATAGAAAAGGCGGTGTTTTAGAAACAATAGCTGAAGGCGAAACAGGAGAGTTCTTTGACGATCCAATCCCAGAAATTTTAGCGGACGGAGTGAGGAGAATGAAGAATAATTATAATAAATATAATTCTGAAGAAATTAAAAAACAAGCGGAGAAGTTTTCGGAGGAAAGGTTTAGGGAGAAGATGAAAGATTTTGTGGAAAATACAACAGAATTGTCATCCTGAGCTTGTCGAAGGATGGGAAGCACGCTAAATTTGTCACCCTTCGACAAGCTCAGGATGACAAATTTAGCTAAGTCGTAATTTAAAGTCGTAATTTATTTTTTTTGACCCAAATTAACTATTATTATATAATATAAGCATAAACATAAATCAAAACTATGTCTCAGAATGTCATTAATAAACAGACAGACGAGAATATTAAAAGTTATTTGACGGAGGATGGGATAGAAAATAAGACAGAAGATGATAAATGGTCTGATGTTTCGGGTGGCGGTGAAAATAAAAATAATTCTAAGAAAAATAAAAAACTGATTTTCGCAGTTTTGTTTTTGATTCTGGCGGTTGTTTTAGCAGTCGCTTATTTTATGTATCTAAAAGGACAGCAGTCTTTTGATAATAAAAAAGTTAAGATTGAAGTCAAATCTCCTGATAAAATACCCAGCGGGGAAGAGATAACCTTTACAATAGAATATAGGAACGGTACTGGAGTAAAATTGAAAAATCCAAAGGTGACTCTCTTTGTTCCAGAAAAATTTGTTTTCACATCAAGTGACAAAAAGGTTATTAAAGAAGCGGCAGTGTTGAGTTGGAATATTGACGATTTGTCGGTTGGTGAATCCGGGAAAATAAAATTGTTTGGAAGAATTACAGGAAATAAAGATAGTGAGCATGAATTTAATTCAAAAATTTCTTATGTTCCGAGCAACTTCAATTATGAATTTCAATCAGCGGATAATTTAAGCAAGGTAAAAATAAAAATAACCTCGGTTTCTTTTGATCTTTCTTTGAAATGTCCGGAGGAAATAATTACCGGCAATGAGATTGATTGTTTAGTTGCGTTTGAAAATATTAGTGATAATGATTTTAGAAAAATAAATATTAAAGCTGACTTTCCAGAAGGATTCACATTTGTTTCCGCTGATCCGGAAGTTAGCGGAGAAACGGAAAATAGTTTGAGTTGGAGCGTGGAAGAAGTAAAAACAAAAGCAAGAGGAGAGTTATTTATAAAGGGGAATTTGGCTGGAGAAAAAAATGAAGAAAAGGAAATGAAAATTGTTATGGATATTTTCGGAAGCGACGAAGAATTATTGGAATGCATAAGTAAAAAGTTTATTGTAAAAACTCAAGAAGTTCCTATAGCTTTAGAGCAAACAGTCAACGCGCTTGAAAGTTTTTCTGTTAATAAAGGGGAGGAAATGGAATATAAAATTAAATTTGAAAATATAAGCGATCAAGAAATCAGAGGATTGGTTATAAACAGCGAATTGGAAGGTGGTGTTGATTTTGATTCTCTTGAAGTAATCAATGGCTCCTATGACGACAAATCAAACAAAATAACATGGAGCGCTTTTAATGTTCCTAAGTTGGCGGTTTTCAAGTCAGGAGATGAGGACGAAGTTAGCTTTAAAATTAGAGTGAATGATTATTTTGATATTAAGTCGTCAGAAGATAAAAATCTTGTCGTTAAAAACAAAGTGATAATAAGCAGTTTTAATTTTAATGACGATGAGGCGAAAATTGAAAAAGAAATTGTTTCCGACGAAATGATTGTGAAAATAAATTCATTTTTATTTATAAGAACAAAAGGATATTTTAATGATGATGGCAGGATTAAAAATAACGGAGCTATTCCTCCTGAAGTTGAAAAAGAAACAACTTATACGATTCACTGGAATTTAAATAATCTTCTTGGAGACATTAAAAATGTAAAAGTTGCTTCTGTTTTGCCTGATAATGTAAAATGGACTGGGAATTATATAAAATCAAACGGAGAAGTGTCTTTGGGAGATGAAAATAATGGAGCGTATACTCCAGAAAGCGAGGAAGAAAGTGAGGAGGAAGGCAAGGAAGACGAAGAAAAGAGCAAAGAAGAAAATAATAATAATGAAGATGAAGTTAATTCTCAAGATGATAGTGAAACAGAAGAATATCAAATGACAGAAGAGAGATTTTATTATAATACTGTCACAAGAGAAATTATTTGGGAAATGCCAGAACTTAGCGCTAACACGGGATTAATTTCTCCGTCAAAAGAAATTGTTTATCAGGTGAGTATTACCCCAGAAGATTCAGATGTCGGAAAAACGATAAAAATTATGAATGAAGTCGGAGCTGTTGGATTTGATGAATTTACAAACGAAGAAATTACAACTCTTGAAAGCGAACTTACAACAGAATTGCCTGATGATTACAGTATTGGGGCAGAAGAGGGGATTGTAATAGATAGATCGGAAGAAGAGGAATGATGATAAAACATTGTATTTTTTTATAATGTAATTTATTGTAACTCGTAGTAACTAATTGTAATTAATTGTCCCCATTAAATAACAACCAGTTACAATAAGTTACTACGAATTACAATATTTTTTTAAAATTAGCGTTGTTTATCTCAATAGTGAATGTACAAAAATTTAATCAAGATTTAAAAAAAGTATATCAGCAAAAATATGGAGTTGCTGTTTTTGATATTGAAATGAAAAATGTAAAAGGAGGAATTGAAATAAGCGGAGAAGTTTTAATAAAGAGTCAAAAAGATGATATTTTAAATGTTTTTAAAAAAGAAAAAGTAAAAATAAAAAAAGTAAATTTAAAAGTCTTAAGTGATGCAAGCGAAAGAAATGAGATTGGTTGGGCGATTGTAAAAGTAAAACTAGTGGATTTGAGGTCAAAATTTGTTTCTAATAAGATATTGAATAGTAGAATTTTAAAAAGAATCAGATGTTCACAGGCTTTTCAAAGCGAAGTGTTGCGAGTTTTATTTAAAAAAGACGATCAGTTATTGATTCAGCAAAATGATTTGTCGTTGGGCTGGGTGAATAGAAGTGAACTGATTCTGAAAAAAAAGAATTTAAATGAAAAATGGATGCAACAGTTCTATACCCCATGGTATGGGACTAAGAATAAAATTTTAATAGCGGGCGCTGATAAAAATAAAATTATCAAAGAAGCGGAGAAATATCTTGGCGCGCCGTATCTTTTGGGCGGAAAAACAAAAAAAGGAATTGATTGTTCGGGATTGACACAGATGATTTATAAAAATGTTTTTAACATAATCCTACCAAAGCATTCTTGGGATCAGAAAGAAATGGGAAAAAAAGTAAATCTAAAAAATATAAAAACAGGCGATTTGATGTTTTTAATCAAGAAGTCAAATAAACATAAACATATTGGAATTGTGGAAAAAAATAAAACTGTAAATTTAATCCACGCTTCTTTGGAGAAGAAAAGGGTTGTTAGACAGAAGTTAGATGAGGTTTTTGAGAAATATGATTTTGTGGAAGCGAGGAAGATTGCCAAATAGAAAATAAAGAGATGATAAAAAATTGACAAAATTATAAACAAGAGTTAAAATTATTTTGCTTTTAATAAATTAATTAACAAGTAGTTCCTCTTTGAAATATTTGAAAAGAGGTCGGTTAGGAAAGTTCGGTGATTTCCGTAATTTGGAAAGAATCCGGCGCTGTGCCGCAACTGTAATCTTTGTCTTCCGCAGAAAGACGAAGTAAGCCAGAATGCTAACTAACTGCTTATAAAAAAATAAGATCCTATCTTCGAGCTAAAGAGGGGCTTCGTTTTGTTTTTGTTGTAATAAAATGAACATCTTCTATTAGGTTGAGATGTTTTTATTTTATTTAGAAAGAAAAAATATGAAAAAATTATTATCTACAATGCTCATTGTTTCATTGTTGTCTTCTCTCTTTCCTTCCTTAGAAACGAACGCAATCTATGACACAAACACCGCGCAGGACTATTTAATCGCAAATAGCGCTAATCCATGGAGTACGATGGCTTTAGCTGTACTCGGGAGCGCTTCTATCTTCACGGATCATCTTATTTCTATCAACGGAACAAGCGCGATTGATTATGCTGCGCCAATTTTAGCTATAACAGCTATAAATCAAAATCCGCGAGTTTTTCCGTCAACTGATTATGTCGCTGCGCTTAAAAGTTATTACACCGGAAATCAAATAGGGGACTCCGCTATGCTTAATGATGATTGTTTTGGAATTCTGGCGCTTATTTCCGCTGGTGAATCTTTTGATGACGCAGTTATTGTTGATTCCAAAAATTTTATTTTTTCTCATCAAAATAATGATGGCGGGTGGGGATTTTCCGTTACGGCTAATTCTGACACTAATATGACTGCGGCTGCTATTCTGGCGCTCATATCTGCCGGTGTTGATAATTCTGATTCTTACATTCAAAATGCTTTATCTTTTTTGCAAGTATCGCAAAATGACGATGGCGGTTTTCCTTATTATCCTAATTCTAATTCCGATTCTTCATCTACGGCCTGGGTAATTTGGGCGCTTAATGTTTTAAATATTAGTCCAGACAGTTTAGTTAAATTTGATAATACTCCTGTTTCATATCTTGAATCAAATCAGAGCGATCAGGGTTTTTTTAAATATCAAAATAATTCTTCTGGAGAAGATTCTTTCTCGGCAATGACTACGGCTTACGCAGTTATTGCATTGCAAAATAAAAAACTTCCTGTTAATATTGTAGCTAACAATACTTCTGCTGAGAAATTTTCTTTTCGTATTGAAGGATCGGAAGAAACAATTTGTTTAGGAGAAGTAGCGGGACCAACCGTCTTAGACATTATCAAAAACGCAAAAAGTATTTGCGGTTTTACCTATGAAATCAAAGATACTGATTGGGGCTTTTACTTAAACAGAATTAATAATGACGAAGCAAAAGGAGAATTAGGCTGGTTATATTTAATCAATGATACCGTTTCTTTTATAGGAGCGGCAGATTATGAATTACAGTCTAGCGATTCTGTTTTATGGTATTACGGCGGTTTTGATTGGCAGCCGACAAAATTATCGCTGTCAGCTGAGCAAGTAGATACCAGCCAATCTGTTACAGCTACGGTAGAAATCTTCAGTGATAATTCTTGGCTTCCTCTTGCTGGCGCTTCTGTCTATTTCGGCGCAGATACAATAATTACTAATACTAACGGACAAGTGGGCATTTCTTTGCAGGACGGATTTTATAAAATTCACGCGCAAAAAGAAGGATATGTTAGAAGTAATTCTATTTTATTAAAAGTTGGGCAGGGGGCAAGTTCTTCCGTTGATTTGACCGTAACTATAGAAAATGGAGATGTTGAAGGAGATAGCACTAACGAAGATACAATTTCTTTTGTTGTTGATACAAGCAATCTTGATTTTGGTAATTTAAGCTCTGGATCTTCTGCTACCAAAAATATTACGCTTAATAACAATGGAACTTCTGATATACACATAGAGGCTTTAGTTAGCGGAGATTCTCTTTTTACCGAAAATTTAGATTTGAACAGCGTGTCTTGGAAAAATTTTGAAACTGATATTGCTCGGGACGGCAGCCAAGATGTAGATGTAAAACTTTCTATTCCTGCTAATTATTCAGACGGAAACGGTGCGAAATCAGCGCAGTTGACTTTCTGGGCAATAGCGCAGTAACTAAAATAATTTTCTGTTTATGAAAAATTTTCTTATTCTCATTCTTATCTTTATTCTAATTCCAGTTTTATCGCAAGCGGCTGGTATTCAGGTCAGTCCTTCCAAAATAGATTTTGTATTAAGAGCAAATGAATCTGCGTCTAAAGAATTAATTGTTGCCAATCCAACCGCTGATGTTCAGATCTTTGAAGTATATCCGGATGAATTTTTGGAAATTATAAAGGTAAGTCCTATAAGCTTTACTTTGGAAGCGGGAGGAAGGAAAATTGTAACCGTTACAGCTCATTTTGCAATGCCAGAAAATAATCCTCAAATTTTAAAGACCAATCTTTCCGTAGTCGGAAAACCGCTTATAGAAACGCGATTGCAGGCAAATACTGGAGTAAAAATTCCGTTATCTATTTCTATGGAACCTATTATAATAGAAAATAAATCTAACAAAAGAATCTCCCCTGAACTATTTTACGCAATTCTAGTTGCTATTGCTCTTGGGCTTGGATTTATAACTCAACTTGTTATTAAAAGAAATAAAAAACGAAATAACTGATTTTTTCTTGCATTATCTAAAGTTTTGTTATAAAATGATATTATTGAAAAAATAAATATTACTAGAATGATAAAAGTTGAGAATCTGACAAAAGAATATGGGGAATTTCTTGCATTAGATAATGTGTCTTTTGAAATGCAAGAGGGCGAAGTAATTGGTGTATTAGGACCGAACGGAGCGGGGAAAACAACGCTATTGAGAATATTAGTTATGTTTCTTAAACCGACTTCGGGGAAAGTTGAAATTGACAACCTTGATCTTGGTAATCCGCTTTATCAGCAGGATATTAAAAGTAAAATTGGTTATCTGCCGGAGAATGCTCCTTTATATGAAGATATGACCGTTTGGGAATATTTAAGTTTTACGGGTAAAATGCAGGGGATTAAGAAAGGTGATTTAAATGAAAAAGTATTAAACGTTTTAGAAAAGTGCGGATTAAAGGATAAGCAAAATACGGAAATTTCAATTTTATCAAAAGGTTATCGACAGAGAGTGGGAATTGCCCAAGCGCTTATTCACGATCCAAAAATTGTAATTTTGGATGAGCCGACAACTGGACTTGATCCAAATCAAAGAATTGAAATCCGGGATTTAATCAAAGAAATTGGCAAATCAAAAACGGTTATTTTATCCAGTCATGTTTTATCCGAAGTGCAAGCGACTTGCTCGCGAATCTTGATTATTAACAAAGGTAAGATTGTTGCTGACGATACGCCGGAAAGATTAGAAAATAAAAACAGGAGCCAGTCAATGATTAATGTTGAAGTTGATGAGTTAAGAGATAATATAATTCCAAGATTAAAATTAGTTGAAGGAATTAGAGAGGTTGAAATTAATGGCAACAGAATTAAAATTACTACTACTTTGAATTTTGATCTTAGAAAAGATATTGCGAAAATTATTGTTGAAGAAAACAGCGGGCTTTTGGAATTAACAAGGCAACAAGCGAATTTGGAAGATGTGTTTATAGAATTAACGAGGGAATAAATCCTGTCATTCCCGCGGAGGCGGGAATCCAGTAAATCTCAATAAACAATAATTATAGAATAATTTTGTTAAGTGAGATTTACTGGATCCCAGACATTTTTT
>JAGLIN010000122.1 GCA_023142975.1 Candidatus Parcubacteria bacterium | reverse complement strand
ATTGAGTTTGCCAACACAACAGAGGAGTTACAAATTCTATTGAGCTGGATTACGCCTGGACACTATCTGGACAAGTTAGTATTAGAAAAAATGATTGAAAAAGCAAAAACAAAAGAAAGCTAGGATGTCTCCAAAAAAAATTATTAGATGCTCATCCAGATCTTTACGATTTTTGGGAACGACGGATAATAGAAATAACAATGAACAGAAAATAGAAACTCTGTTCTTTTTTTATTAAATTTAGAACTTACACGTTTGAACTGACAAACGAATGAAATGGAGTTTGTTATTCGTTGAAGCATCATAACACACTCCGCTACCGCTCGTATGTCAGTCCATTCCTCAATAATAAATTTCAAACGCGTAAGTCCTAAAATTATCAAAAACAGAAGAAAGTGTAAGTAAAGTGTAAACCTGTTATTGACAAAAATTAAATATATGTCATGCTTAACTAAAATATATTATAATGAACTTTAACAATAATTCTAATGAGCAAACTTCTGCTTTTTTAGAAGGAAACCTCCTGAAAAAGAAAGTAGAAACAGCTCATTAGAGCAATAAATAAATCTTGTGAAACACTAGTAACCCTTTTGAGAAAAAGGAGCTCGTTTTGCAAGGAGGATAAATAAATGACAAATAAGAAAGAACTACAGATATTAGAGCCAGAAGCAAGAAACATCCCTGATATTTCTGCGATGAATACTTTTGCGGAAATGCTTGGAAAAAGGTCACCATCTGGTGGTTTTGTACAGGTTGGCGTTATGAGCTTTTTAGAAATTGCAGAATCAATTGTACCCTGCGATAGCGGATTTGACAAACAAATTGGTGTTAAATATGACGGTCAAGATTTCGTCCTCTCAAGAATATTTGAAGAACGCGGATGGCCATTATTCCGAAACGCAATTGTGCTAGCCGGAGTACGAAAATACAACGTTGACCCAAAAGACGGATTTATTCCGCTCGCACCTGATTCAATCGATATAGAAGCGGCAATTAAATTAAGCCTTACACATAGAGAAGTTCAAGTTTTAGGAGAAAAAAGAGTTAGCGGAATGCCAATTGATTTGACTGGTATTGATTCAAAGATTGGAGTTGCAACTGAATATGGAAATGGACAACCTTCCTTTGAATTAATCTTCCCAATAAAAACGAAAGGAATCTGGAAAGAAATTGTTGATATTCAATTTAATAGACCGACTGGAATGGTAATTATAACACCATATATAACCTTATGGTGTGAATGCATGTCTATTAATAACCTATCAACAATGCCAATGAACATAGTGTCCGTAAAAATGTTTGAAGCAATAAAAATCGCAAAATGGTTTGCGAATATGTTGATAAGAAAGATAATATAAATTAAACTAGTGTTTCCAAGGATAAGGTCTTTTTAGGCGTCTTCTTTAATGAAGATACTCAGAAGAATTTACCATTGGATGAACGCTAGTTTCATCCTTTTTTTATTCAAAAACCTTAACTAAGTGATTGCTAAAATAGATAATATACACCTTTCAACGCGGGAACTGGTTTGTAACCGGTTCCATAATGTTTTGAAATTTCAATTTATTTGCTTATTTAAGTTCTTGTTGATTATTTAAGTTTAGTGTAAAATGGAAAACATCAGGAAGCGGGTTACAAACCCGTTCCCGCGATTACTGTTTATAAGATTATACAAAAGTTATTGTTTATTGAGATTTAATCGTTTTCATACAGTCTAATTTTATAAATTATAAAAGAGAATGAATCAAATTATTAAATTACCTAAATTAGATAATTACACAGCTCAAAAAGAACGCGAAGAGTTTTTGATAGTTAAAGCGAGAATAGTTAAAGAAACTGAAAAAGCAATAGAGATATTAATTGACGATAATCCTGAAACAGCAAGTAACATAGCTGAAAGAAGGATGATCAGCGACCCAAAACCGGAAAATGGTAGTGTGGAAGATATTAGATTCTCCGCCGGAGGATTGGGAATAATCATCAAAACACCCG
>JAGLIN010000121.1 GCA_023142975.1 Candidatus Parcubacteria bacterium | reverse complement strand
ACTTCCCAAATCAAATGATGCAATCCCTCAAGACCTGTTCCGCCAATATACATCCCAGGTCTTTTTCTGACCGGAGCTAATCCCTCTAAAACTTGTATTTGTTTTGCTCCATATTCACTCTTTTTATCAGCCACTTTTTTGCTTGCTTTAACCATAAATTTCTATAAATTACTATTTATTATCACTTAGTTAGTATACACTATAAAAGCGGATCTTTCAAGAGAAAACCCACTTTTAAAATAACGCTTCGCGTATTTTTAATTAAGTTTATAAATATTTCAAATATTATTACTTAATTATAAATTCGACATCAACTCCATCATAACAGACAGATTTGTCTCCATAAACAACTCTAATTTTATACTTTCCGGAATCAACCTGAATTTTCGTCTTTGGCTCATTTGGCAAAATCGGCAATTCTTCCTTTACAACCTTTTGATCCCATGTAAATTTAACTGGTGAATTTTTTGAAAAATTTTCCCCACAAGGAGACATTAAACCACAACATGTATACTGAACACCGCCGAACGACCATGCTCCTAAATACTCCCAATCATTATTATTAAATTTGTATATTCTAACATTGGGATTGATATAAACATCTTGATTAAAATTGAATATTCCATTTATCGCCTCATCTATTTTGTATTCCATTCTATCAGTGGTAATTGAAGCAACTGCGACTGGGTTTTCTTTGATTGCAAATTCGTTAGAGTAAACGATTTTTTCTTCTTCTTTGATTTTTACTTTGACATTTGCACGGTATATTCCGAAATCAACTTGCTTTTTCTGACACCCAGATCCAATTTGATTCCACAAATCAAATACTTCTTTTTTTGAATCCAACCTTAAATATGCTGGAGATCCATAACATTTATCACCGCAAAAGCAAGGGCTGTACTTTTCAACTTTTTCCCATATCTTGTCATTAAATTTTTCAATATCATACCAAGCAATGTTCTCATAATACTCAACGTTTTTGTCTGTGTTGTTTCTTAAGATAACTTTAATTCTTTCACCCTTTGCATATTCCATTTTATCTAAAATAATCAAGACATCTTTGTTCTGAACTGCTTCGTCTTTTTCAATAAACTTGAGAGTTGAAAGGATTTGGTTAAAAATCCGATTAGAATTAATTTTATTTTTATCTTCCTGAATAATATACAGCGTCATTATAAATATCATATTATTATGTTTGATAAAAAATATATCTTTATCTTCATTATCAAGAAAACCTCTTCTGTTTGTAAATTCTAAACCGCCGCCACCTTCAAAACTTAATTTCAAAACTTCTTCACCATTAATATTTATTAATTCCTTCTTTTTGTAATCGTCCGTGACCTCATAAATTAATTCACTTAAAGATAAATTAAATTGTTCTTCAATTAATGATTCTGACTCAATTGTTAAACACGATGTTTTATCTATTTCACTTTCCTTATCATCTCCAATAATAAAAACAACTTCATTGCTTCTCTCAGTAGCAAGACTTATGTCAAAGCTTAACTCTCTTGCACTTACGCTATCATCAGGATATTTTATCTCATAGTTGTGTATTGTATTTCTATATGTTTTCCAATCAGCTGTTTCGTTATATTCTTGTTCATATTCATAATTCCATTTACAATTCTCTTTGCAACTTTCTTTTAATTCTTGCCAATCAATCTTATCACAAATCGTTAGCGCCTTACTATAAATTTCGGTAGAACGAGTAAAAGATATCTTCTCTGCAACTGATGCGTAGCAATTATCCTTAGATGATGATTTTATTTCACAAAGTTTAACCGCTTCATTAAAATCCGTTTCAGATACTTTTAAAATAAGGATATTATAACACTGCTCTTTCTCTGTCCTATCTTTAGCGTCTTCACACTTAGCTTTTAATTTACCAATATCTACTATTGCTAAAATCTGCAAATCACAATCGTCTTTTCTTGGCTCTGAAGCTAAGCCACAAATTGTTTTTGCTTTATTATAATCTGTCAATGCGATTATTCTGGCATTCCTAATATAACAGCCGTCTTTATTCTTATTCGTTTCTTGTTCACACACATATTTAATTTCAGTTATTATTCCTTCTTCGATGTCATCTTCAATTTCTTCATTCTCTATTTCATCATTAACCACAACCTCACTTTTCTCCATCGTCCCAAAATATCCCAACACACCTAACACCGCCCCAATTCCCACAATCAAACTAACAACTATAATCAACTTTGGCATCATAGTTAATAAAGATTCTTTTTTCATTTTTTTGTTTTAGTTATTTAATTGTTTACTTTTTGAAATTACGAAATAGCATTTGTCATCCTGAACTTGTTTCAGGATCTTTTGTATTTTAGATTTAATTTATCCTATTTAAAAATTATTTTTCATCTATGACGCAAATACAATTATTTTTTACAAAGACGATAATTGTATTTTCATCCTAATCAAAATGTTTGAAAATTTATGGACTCAATTATTGTAATAGCCAATAGATTCTGAAACAAGTTCAGAATGACAGAATTATTTTATTCCTCAATCCCGAAACAGCACTCCTTCTTTAGAATAAATCTTCGTCGCAATAAAAATCGCAATAACAGAATAAATAATTAGCGAGCTTAGAGTCAATAAAATATGCCCCGAATTATAAACTCCCATCAAAACTTCTTTGAAAAGCAAAGTCGCGTTAACAGCTGGAATTGCGAAAAACCAGAAAGTCGGTTCAAAGCCAGGCATTGAATTGACAAGAACAACAGGCAGAATTACAACCAAATACGAAGGTCCGATATAACTCTGCGCTTCTTTAAAACTTTTGGCAAAAATAGCAATTGACAGAATTATCGCCGAGAACATCAGGACGAGAAATATACTGACAACAAGCAAAAGTAAAACTGCTTGCGGTTCAATAGAAAAATTAATAGCAGCGCTTTCAACTATTCCTTCAGCGCCTGAACTTTGTCCGTCCTGCATCATTGAACCAAAACCGCCAGAATAAATTAAAGCAACGTAGAAACTGCCAATAGCAACAATGACGGAAGTTAAAGCGACAGTACTAACGGTTAAAAACTTGCCAAAAACAATATCCATTCTTTTAACAGGAGTAAGAAGCAATGACTCCAATGTTTTCCGTTCTTTCTCGCCAGCGGAAACATCAATTGCCGTGTATTGTCCGCCCGTGATTGCCCACATCACAATAAAAAGCGGAATAATCAAACCCAAAAGAAATCCTCCCGTTTCTTTTTCTGTCGCGACATCTTCTGGAATAATAATAACTTTTGATAAAACTTTCGGATTTATTTCTTGATTGGCAAATCTTTCTTGTAAAATTTGGTCATTAAAATTTGCTACTAAAAAAGAAACTCTCGCCAGAGCGCTTTCCGAATCCAAATTGGTAGACTTCTTTATAATCGCAATGCCGACGACTTCCTGATTATCAATATTTTCCTGAAAATTTTCTGGGATAATGATCCCAAGATCAAGATCGCCGTTCGTAACCGCGTCTTTTATTTCGCCGTCTGTTTCCACTATTTCAATTTTCTCCTGATTTTCAATCATTTCTATAAGGGCAGGCGCTTCGCCTTTTTCAATAATAGAAATTTTGACAACTTTCTCTCCCTGTTTTTCCATTTGATATTCCATAAACTTGAACATCCCGATTGTCATCACGGGCATCAAGAGCATCGGCATCACAACCATCGCCATCAAAGTCCGCCGATCACGAATTGTGTCTTTTAGTTCTTTTTTGAAAATTGTGAGAATGGTTTTTCGCATAGAATACATTATAAACAATTTTATTAAAAAGAATGTCACCCTGAGCTTGTCGAAGGGTGAGCAGTCTCACAAAATGTTATGATTGGACAACTCAACCAATTTATCAAAGTCGTGTTCAATTAAAGCTTCTTTCTTTTTTCTCGTCCATCCTTTGATTTGTTTTTCTCTTGCAATTGCTTGATTTACATCATTAAATTCTTCAATAAACTTTAATATAATTGGTCTTCTTTTGTAAGTATAACATTTTGAATTTAACCCATATTGATGTTCAGCGATTCTTCTTTCTAATTCATTGGTTACTCCAGTATAATACGATTGATCTGAACATTCTAAAATATAAACAAAATAAGATTTCATATTTTTCGTTTTGTGAGACTGCTCATCCTTCGACAAGCTCAGGATGACATATTATTTATAATTTTATTTTCTCACCAACTTCATAAAAACATCCTCCAAATAATCTGAACTTGTTTTGCTTTTCAACGCTTCAACTGCATCATTAGCAATAACTTTTCCTTTGTGAATTATAACTACTCTATCGCATAATTTCTCCGCGTCGTGCATTTGGTGGGTTGAAATAATAACACAGCCACCGGGTTTTTTGGACTGACGCATAAAATTGAGTACGGTCTGTGAAGCTAATACATCAAGACCGGCGGTCGGTTCGTCAAAAATAAGAATTTTCGGATCGTGAATCACGCTGCGCGCGATCGCTAATTTCTGTTTCATTCCCGTTGAATATTTTCCCGCTTTGCGATCTACAAAATCCCGCATTTCTAAAAGATTCGCCAGCTCATTTATTCTCTCTTCCAAAGCCTCTTTTGATAATCCGTAAAGCTCGCCAAAATAACGCAAATTTTCCCGTCCTGAGAATCTTTCATAAACACCAATATCGGTTGTCAAAACACCAATATTTTTTCTCACTTCTTCCGCGTCTTTTATAATATCAAACCCCAAAACTTCCGCCGTTCCTTTCGTCGGCGCAAGTACTGTCGCAATAATTCTGATAATCGTCGTCTTCCCCGCCCCGTTCGGACCCAACAACCCAAAAATCTCGCCTTCTTCAACATCAAAACTAACTCCATCAACAGCTTTGAAGTTTTTAAATTCTTTCGTTAGATTTTTGACAGAAAGGATTGGCACTTTTTTGGGTTTTAAATTAAAATTGTTATTTTTGAATTTATTTCACAAAACAAACCTTGTCATTCCTGCGGAGGCAGGAATCCAGTTTGTCTCAATGAATAATATTTTTCGTAATCTTTTATTTAATTAAATTTTGCGGACACCCTTT
>JAGLIN010000120.1 GCA_023142975.1 Candidatus Parcubacteria bacterium | reverse complement strand
AATAAAACAAAAAAATGGTTTAAAGAATTGCAAGAAAATCCAGACAAACATCATTTCTCTGTTTATACGAAAGAAAAGGAATATTGCGGAGAAGTTTATTACGAGATAGATAGAAAACATAAAAGAGCGGGACTTGATATTAAATTTCGTCCGGAAGTTCAAGGTAAGGGATTTGCCGCAGACGCGCTTAAAACTTTGATTGATTTTGTTTTTAAAAAAGAATCTGATGTTGACGCAGCATGGACGGAACCTTCAGAAAAAAATATTGCCGCAAAAAAACTTTACAAACGCTGTGGCTTGAAACCAAAAAATCGTCCAAAAGATATGGAACAAAATAATAACTCTTATTGGGAGATTAGAAAAAATAATTAAAAAAATGCAAGCCTTGCAAATGCGGTGCCACAGCTCTGCGGAGACTATGGCACTGTCAGGATTTAAGTTAATAATTAAATAATATGAATCATCAAATTAAAAATACGGGAATCAAAAAAAATAACAAAATAACCTGGTTTATTATTGTTACAATATTAATAATTGCGACTGTTATTGTCGGCTTTATTTGTTTGTTGTTAAATAATAAGTTTATTACAACTCAGAATATATATCAAAATAGAATTATTATGCTTGAAAAACAACTTAAACAATATCAACAACAGAATGAAGAATTAAAGAAACAAATTAATGAGTCAAAGAAACAAGATTATATGGAATTACTCGGTGAGTTTGAAACTTCTGATATATATAATAATATTTATTATAGCCCCACTCACAAAATCGCTTTAAGATATAAAATTGATAACACAAAAGAAAAAGTTGTTATTAATGATGAAAATAATAGCATACGATTACTAATTTCATATCCCGAGAAATATCAGAATAGTATAGATTGTGATAATAATAAAGATTGTACGGAAATAGATGGGTTAAAATATCATAACGGGGTTGGTTATATAACCGTTTACGAAGTTGCTACTAATTCAAGCTTTGAGGATGAGGTTGTTAAAATATTAAAAAAAGAAAATTATAATCCAGATTATTGCAATTTAAATATTGAAGATTATCAATTTGGCAAGATTGTAACAATTGAATTGCGAGAAGCGTTAAAACCAACACAAGATGAAATTAACAAATGGCTAAAAGATAATGCTCATATGGAAGATATTGTTTCTGTGGAAGATGCTATATTAGGAGAAAAAACAAATAACCTGTGCTCTTTTTATGCTTGCGGATACGGTCCCTGCAAAAGACATTTTTTATATAACGGAGGCAATAAAATGGTCTATTATTCAACTGGAGGAATGGATATGCCTGATATTGATCCTTCGTATATTAAATTTATAAATTGATAGAGAATAATTAATAATTTAAAAACCAATGCCTTCAATTTGTTTTTACTTTCAGGTTCATCAGCCTTTCAGAATAAAAAAATATTCGGTTTTTGATGTTGGGAGCGATCATAATTATTTTGATGATCAGAATTTGAATGAGAAAGGAAGCAGAGCGGTGATGGAAAAAATAGCGAAAAAGTGTTATTTGCCGACAAATCAAGTTTTACTTGACTTAATTCATCGCCATCCGGAATTTAAAATAAGCTATTCTTTTTCGGGAGTCGCTTTGGAGCAAATGGAAAAATATGCTCCGGAAGTTTTGGAATCATTTCAGCGTCTTGTCAAAACAGGCAATGTTGAAATTTTGGATGAAACATATTATCACTCCCTTTCATTTTTTTATTCAGATGAAGAATTTATAGAGCAGGTAAAATTGCATAGAGAAAAGATAAAAGAACTTTTTGATTATGAGCCGAGAATTTTTAGAAATACCGAATTAGCTTATAATAACGAACTTGCCATTCTTATAGAAGAACTTGGTTATGACGGAATATTAGCGGAAGGATGGGAACATTATTTAGGTTATAGATCGCCAAACTTTGTTTATCACCCGAAAGGCGCGAATAAAATAAAGCTGCTTCTTAAAAATTACAAGCTTTCCGATGATATTGCTTTTAGATTTTCCAATCAAGGCTGGGAAGAATATCCGTTGAATGTTCCAAAATTTTGCCAGTGGGTTAATTCTATAAATGGCAACGGGCATACCGTAAATCTTTTTATGGATTACGAAACATTTGGAGAACATCAGTGGGAAGATACGGGGATATTTAATTTTTTAAAATTTTTACCAGGAGAAATATTAAAACACCCAGATAATAATTTCAAAACGCCGTCAGAAATTATCAGTTCATATGAACCGGTCGGCGAGCTTGATATTCATAATATTCTAACATGGGCTGATACGGAAAGAGATTTAAGCGCCTGGACGGGAAATTCTATGCAAAAATCGGCGCTGCGAAAAATTTATGAATTGGAAGAAGATGTTTTAAATTCAAATAATGATCAGTTGATAGATGACTGGCGAAAAATGCAAACAAGCGATCACTTTTATTATATGTGCACGAAGTGGTTTAACGACGGCGATGTTCACAAATATTTCAGTCCGTACGAATCTCCTTATGAAGCGTTTATAAGTTTTATGAATGTTTTGAACGATTTTAGGTTTAGATTGGAAGGGGCTAAAACCCTATGATGTCATCTCGAAGGAGCCGCAGCGACTGAGAGATCTAAGAGTTGAGTAAATATAGCTATTCTGTTTGTTTAATATAATTTATAGATTTCTCACCCTGACGGGTTCGAAATGACATAAATATCTATTCTATGCAAAAAGAATATAATTTTTACATTTATATTTTAACTAATTATTCAAAAACCGTACTTTATATAGGATTTACCAATGATATTATAAGAAGAACGATTGAACATAAAAATGATCTTGGCTGTAAATTTACTAAAAAATATAAACTTAAATATCTTATCTACTTTGAACAATGTGAAGATGTTTATAGTATGATGGAAAGAAAAAAAGAAATTAAGAAATGGAGAAGAAAAAAGAAAGACAATTTAGTCAAAAGTACTAATCCTAACTTAAACGACTTAAGCGACAAGCTTTTTAAAGATAATGAAATTACCGAGAAAGTAATAAAAGAAACCGTTAAGGAATTAAGAGGAAAGTATAAATTGCAGTGATGTTAACTTAACTCTCAGATCTCTCAATCGCTTCGCTCATTTCGAGATGACAAATTTAATTTAAATAAATAAAATTAAAAACAAAAACCATGAAAAAAATAAAAGAAAAGTTGGCTATTATTAACGCCCAAGACGAATCTTGTTTTTGGGTTAACAATGGTCCTGTTTTAAAAAATCTAAATGACCTAAAAAAATCTTTGCTAACAATGAGCAAGGATACTTTTAGCTACCATGTTAATAAAGAAAAAAATGATTTTGCTGTTTGGATAAAAAATGTTTTAGAGGATGAAACATTATCAAACAAGCTTGCTAAGATAAAAACTTTAAAAACTATGAGCAAGGACGTTGAAGATAGATTGAAAAAGTATAAAGCGAAATAATTAAATTAAAAAAACAAAAATGAAAAACAACATCAAACCAAAAGCGAATATGCTTTTTGAAATTTCTTGGGAAGTGTGCAATAAAGTCGGTGGAATTTTTACAGTCCTGAGTTCAAAAGCCGTGCAGATGCAAAGGTATTATAAGGATGAATATTATTTGATCGGACCGTATTTTATTGAAGCGAGCAGAACAACATTCAAAGAAGATCCTGTTCCAGAAAAATATATGGAAGTTTATAATGAGTTAAAAAAAGAGGGGATTGTTTGTCATTTTGGAAAATGGCTTGTTGACGGAGAGCCGAAAGTAATTTTAATTGACTGTAAAAACTTTTGGCCGCGAGTTGATAATATCAAAAAAGAAATTTGGGATGATTTTAAAGTTGATTCTTTGGACGCTCCTTATGATTTCAATGAGCCTGTTTTATGGAGCTGGGCGGTTGGAATTCTGATTGAAAAAATAAGCAAGGTTCATCATGATAAAAAAATAGCCGCGCAGGCGCATGAGTGGCTTTCAGGAGGAGCGGTTTTGTATTTGAAAAAGAATAAGGTAAAAGTAGCAACGATTTTTACAACGCATGCCACATCGCTTGGAAGAACCTTAGCTGGACATGGATATGATCTTTATTCGGTTTTAGATAAAATAGATCCGGAAAAAGAAGCGTATAAATATGGAATGCAAGCCAAACATTTAATGGAAAAGGCAAGCGCTAAGGCGGCGGATGTTTTTACGACGGTGAGTCAAATTACCGCGCTGGAAGCAAAACATCTTCTTAAAAGGAAAGTTGATGTTATCTTGCCAAACGGCTTGGATATGTCGCAATTTCCAAGTTTTGAAAAAGCGGCGTTGAAACATAAAATATACAGAAACAAACTGCGCGAATTCGCGCTTTATTATTTTTTTCCGTATTATAAAATTGATCTAAAAAATACTTTGTTTATGTTTACCGCCAGCCGTTATGAATTTCACAACAAGGGGCTGGACATCACGATAGAATCTCTTGGAAAACTTAATGAAAAAATGAAGAAAAACAAAAGCAAAAAAACCGTTGTAACTTTTTTCTGGGTGCCAACGGGAACGGATGGCATCAGACAAGAAATAATTGAAGCGAGAGAAGCGTATCGCGACATCACGGATTTATTAGAAGAGGAAAAAGATAATATTGAAGAAAATTTATTATACACGATTACTTCGGAAACCAAAATAAGCGAAAAATCAATTTTTGATGATGATTTTATTCTTAAAATAAAAAGAAAAATTCTCAGACTAAAATCCAAAGGAGGAGAAGCGCCGCTTTCAACGCATAAAATAACAGACAGCAAAAATGATCCTACTTTAAAAGCTTTTCTAAAAGCAGGACTTAAAAACAGAGAAGAAGACAGAGTAAAAGTTATTTTCTATCCGATTTATTTGACGGGCGCCGATGGGCTCGGCGATCTTGATTATTACCAAAGCCTTCAGGCATGTCATTTGGGAATATTCCCTTCTTATTATGAGCCTTGGGGATACACTCCGCTAGAAACTGCCGCGTTGGGAGTTGCTTCTCTGACAAGCAATTTATCAGGATTCGGCAGATATTTTTATGATACGCTTCACGATAAAAAAGTCCCTGGAATTTATATTTTAGATATAGAAAATGAAAAGAAAGAAGAAATAATCAATGATTTTGTTGATATTCTTTATAATTATACGCTTTTTACAAAAAGGCAGAGAATTGACAATAAAATCCAGGCGCGCAAGGTCGCTTTTATGGCCGATTGGGAAAATTTCGCAACAAATTATATTGAAGCGCAGGATAAGGCGGTGGAAATTCGTGGAAATTGATAGAAACTTGTTGAGATTTATAGAAATTAGTTGGGATTAATTTCTACTCCCGTCTCGTCAGAGTCTCTCCACAGAGGACTCTGACGGAAATCTCGTTTATCCTGCTTTTACTGAGGTTAAAACCTCGCGGACCCTCGGCTAAAGCCGGGTAGAAATTTTTCTATTTACTTTTTACAAAACATATTATGATAAAACTACGAAAAGATTACATTCTTAATCGCTGGAGTTATATTGCGTCTGATCGCGCTAAGAGACCACAGCAGTTTGAAAAAGATAAAACGAAAAGTAGTAAAGAGAGCGTTTGTTATTTTTGTCCTGGAAGTGAGAATTTAACTCCGCCGGAGATCGGGAGAATTAGTAATAAAAATAAAAAAGATGAATGGCAAGTGCGTTGGTTCTTGAATAAATTTCCCGCAGTTGATGAAAGCTTGAAGAAAGAGATTGAAACAAAAAATAAATTTTACACAAACGGCGAAGCGTTTGGATTTCACGAAATTATTGCGGAAACGCCAGATCACGAAAAACAGTTGGCGGATTTGAGTGTGGAGGAAATTGAAGAAGTGTTAAAAGTTTATGCGTTAAGAATGAAAGAATTGAGCGCGAAAGACGGCATAAAATATGTGCAGATTTTTAAGAACAGCGGAGCAAAAGCGGGGACTTCACTTGTTCATTCTCACAGTCAGATTATCGCCACAAACACCATTCCATCTTTAATTAAGGAAAAAGTTGACGCTGTGAAAAAATACAAGAACTGTCCATATTGCGACATAATAAAAAGCGAAGAAAAAAGCGAACGATTTATTTTTGCTAACGATGATTTTATTTGTTTCGCGCCATACGCGCCAAGATTTAATTATGAGGCGTTGATTTTTCCAAAAAAACATTATCAAAATATAACCGAATTAAAAGAAGCGGAGTTTAAAAATTTAGCTGAAACATTTAAAATGATTCTGCCAAAACTTGAGGGAGCAGGCATTTCTTATAATTTTTACTTGCACTACTCGCCAGCTGGAGAAGATTTGCATTTTCATTTTGTGATCGCGCCAAGGGTAAATACTTGGGCGGGGTTTGAATTGGCAACGAGTTCTAATATTGTCAAAGTTTCCCCAGAAAACGTAGCTGAATTTTATCGGGAATAGTTTTTTAGCCTTGGAGTGTAGAACGAATCGCAGTGAAGTTCTACTTGAAATATCGTAAGATTAAATTTTATCGTTCTTCAGTCAAACTACGCTACGGCTCGTTTGACACTCCAAATATATAGATTCTATTTTTTTATCATTAATTCTATCACTATGCAAAACAAAACAAAAAAACCAGAAAAAACGATCTCTCTCCCAAATCTGCCAGGCATCATAATTACTGTCATTCTTATTGTCGGTATTGGCGCTGTTTATGGATTAATTGGATATTTGGTTTTGGGGATTAAAGAAAATGTAACCCCTGTAATTCAAAAACCGTCTTTGGAAATTACAGATAACTATTTTGGGAATGAATTTATTCAAGTTAAATCGCCGCAGAAAAACGCAACAATAAAAAGCCCTGTTTTAATTTCCGGAAAAGCGAATGTTTACGAAGCGAATGTCAGGATTAGAATATCAGATAATAACAAAAATATTTTAGCCGATGATTTTATAACTGCTGATGGCTGGATGGATAAATTATATTCATTTGAGAAAGAAATAAGTTATAAAACGCCACAGACAAAAAACGGCTTGATAGAAATTTTTGAGGAGAGCGCGAAGGATGGGAGTGAGATTTATAAAGTTGAAGTGCCGGTGGTTTTTGAGGAATATAAAGATGCTTTTTCGGATTGGAAAGTTTATCGGAATGAAAAATATGGTTTTGAGATGAAGTACCCCAATAATTATATTATAGAAAAAAATAGTGAGGAGAGAATAAATTTTTGGACAGAAGATAGATATAAATTAAATTCAGAAATTATGCTTAGTAAGGGAGCATCTGGCTTGTCCCATGATTTCCAAATAAGCATTGCAAATGAAAAATGGTCAAAAGGAATAATAGATGAAAATTTAAAAAATAACGAGGTTCAAAAGGAAGAGATATATTCAAATAATATTAAAATAATAGGATTTCTTAAAAAGAGTGATGAGGGTGATCTTTATTTAAATTGTATTCAAAAGAATAACATTTACATTATTATCTATAAAAATGATAATTCAACTTCTGAAAAAGAATTTGATCAAATCCTTTCCACTTTCAAATTTACAGAAGAAGACGAAACTGCGGATTGGAAAGTTTATCGGAATGAGGAGTTTGGGTTTGAGATGAGGTATCCAGAGAAGTGGATCATAGAAGATATGAGTCATGATAAATATCCCACACATTCTGTTTGTTTTATATCTAAAGAAAGAGAAAAATCAAAACTTTTTGGAGAAAGGGTTTGTTATTGTGATATTCAAATTCATTTATCTTCGTCGTTAGAATATTTACCGCGTAATCAATATAAGCTTCCTCTAAAAGAGTGGCTTGAACAAGACGGAATACAGAAATTCAAAGGCGAAGAGACAAAAATAAGTGGGGTTATGGGATATGTTGCCGAAACCATTTCTTGCGATAGCGATTTGCCTGAAAAAAATATATTTTTAGAATTTGAAGGTAAACAATATCATATTGTTCAAAACTTTGATAATAGATTTTCAGTAGATGAAAATAATCAAATTCTTTCCACTTTCAAATTTATAGAAAAATAAAAAATGCAACTAACGCATCAATACAAAAACAAAAGAATACAAAAAGAAGCTGATCGGAATGTTGGGCTGGTTTTGGGGAATGATTTGGGGAA